>PKWQ01000093.1:3490-3886 GCA_003133265.1 Acetobacteraceae bacterium | reverse complement strand
CGGCAAGACCACGCTGCTGCACATGTTGGCCGGGTTCCTCGCCCCGTCTGCCGGTGAGGTCAGGGTCTTGGGCCGCAGCCCTCACCGCGATCCGTCTGTCTACCGTCAGATCGGTCTGGTTCCCGAGCGAGAGGCCGTCTACCCGTTCCTGACCGGCCTGGAGTTTGTGAAGTTCAACGCGCGATTACAGGGCCTGCGCGATCCCGAGCGAGCGGCTCGAGCATCGATTGCTCGGGTTGGTCTGGAAGACGCAATGGACCGCCCGATCGGCACTTACTCCAAGGGGATGCGGCAGCGCGTGAAGGTGGCCGGGTCGCTCGTCCACGATCCGCAGGTGCTTCTCCTCGACGAGCCCTTCAATGGGATGGATCCTCGCCAGCGCATCGCGATGATGGA
>PKWQ01000093.1:0-3398 GCA_003133265.1 Acetobacteraceae bacterium | reverse complement strand
ATGACCGACCGGCCGCACATGATCACAATTCGATCGAGCGACGACCGAAAGCTGGCGACGGCCCTCATGACCGACCCGGTTGTCTTCGCAGTCGAACTGACTCCGACCGGACTGTCCGTTCAGACCGCCCAGCTTGGCGTGTTCCGCAGCCATATTGCCGGCGCGAGCCGGTGGGCGGGCGTCCGATTGCTCGAGGTTGTCTCGGCCGACGAGTCGCTCGAAAGCGTCTTCGACTATCTGGTTCGCAGATGAGCGGGGAGGGATCCGTGGGCCCGTGGGCCGCCATTCCGGAGATCGCGAAGGTCACGCTGCGCCAGCTGCTGGGTCGCCGCCGCACTCTCCTGCTGGTCCTGCTCGCGGCCTTGCCGGTGCTCCTGGCCGTGGCGTTCCGGTTGGCCGATCAGACAGATGTGGAGCGGTTTACGCGCCGCATCTTCGACACGATATCCATGACGATCCTGCTCCCTCTCGTCGCAATCCTGTTCGGATCGGGGGCGTTTGGCTCTGAGATCGACGACGGCACCATCGTCTATCTGCTCGCGAAGCCGGTGCCGCGATGGATCCTTGTCGCGGCCAAGGCGCTCAGCGCCATGGCAGTTGCCATCCTCCTGACCGGCGTTTCGACCGTGCTGGCCGGGTTCATAGACCTTCTCCCGGCCGGCAACGATGGAGTGCTGGCCACCGAGGCCCAGGTTCTGGCAGTGGTCGTCGGATCGGCCTGCTACGTCTCACTCTTCCTCGCCTTGAGCCTGTTCACGCGCCGCGCCCTGGTGATCGGCATCGGCTACATGCTTGTCTGGGAAGGCGCCCTGTCGTTCATGCTGCCGGGCATCGCCAACCTCTCGATCCGTCAGTACTCGCTCGGCGCGGCGAAGGCTATCTACCAGCTGCCGGTCCAGGAGGCGCGACTCTCCGCGGAGACGGGATTCCTGCTGGCTGGGGTGCTGGTCGCGGTATCACTGTCCCTCGCGGTCTGGCGTTTGATGCGCTTCGAGTTGCACGGCGGCTCGGACTGACTTGCCCGACCAGACTATGTGATCAGCCGGTTCAGCAAGACGTCTCCGAACCCGAAGGCCGCCCGCGAGCTTCCTGTCGTGGTTGCTCGTGGCCGTCTGGGCTGGGGTGATCTTCGCCCTGTCGGCAACACCTCACCTGCGCGTCGCCGGGGCGGCCGACCTGGATTTCATACTCCGCAAGTCCGGCCACATGGTCGCCTGCGGCATCCTCGCCGTGCTGCTCTGGCGCGCGCTGACTCTCTCGGCGATCCGACGCGCCATGGTGTGGAGCTTGGTGCTGACGGTGGCGTACGCGGCTACCGACGAGTTCCACCAGTCGTTCACGGCGGGTCGTAACGCCTCTCCGGTGGACGTGTGCATCGACTCTGCGGGGGCGCTGATCGCGCTCCTGGCATTGGCAGCCTGGCTTCACATGCGGGCGCGTCGCGCCTGACTGCGAGCGCGAGCTACTCCTCTACCACCGGCAAGCCGAGGATGTTGAAGCCGCCGTCGACGTAGGTCACCTCGCCGGTGATGCCGCTCGCGAGATCGCTGCACAAGAACGCAGCGGCGTTTCCCACTTCGTCGATCGTGACATTGCGCCGCAGCGGCGCATGCTTGGCGTTGTAGGCGAGCAGCTTGCCGAAGTTGCCGACACCGGAAGCGGCCAGCGTCTTGATCGGGCCGGCGCTGATGCCGTTGACGCGCATGCCACGCGGGCCCAGCGACTCGGCGAGATACCGCACTGAAGCCTCCAGCGAGGCCTTGGCCAGGCCCATGGTGTTGTAGTTGGGCACGCTGCGCAGCGCGCCGAGGTAGGTCATCGTCAGCAGTGCGGACTTGTCGTTGAGGTAGGGCAGGGCCGCCTTGGCCATGGCGGGAAAGCTGTAGGCGCTGATGTCGTGGGCGATTCTGAACGCATCCCGTGACAGGCCATCGAGAAAGTCGCCTGCAATGGCTTCGCGCGGGGCGTAACCAATGCTGTGGACGAAGCCGTCGAACCTGGGCCAGGTTTGCGACAGGTCGGAAAACAGCTTTTCAATCTGCGCATCGTCACCGACATCGCAGTCAAAGATCAGTTTTGAGCCGAAGTCGTTGGCGAACTCGGCGATGCGGTCCTTGAAGCGCTCGCCGACATAGCTGAACGCCAGCTCTGCCCCTTGTGCGTGGCAGGCCTTGGCGATGCCATAGGCGATCGAGCGGTTGGACAGCACGCCGGTGATCAACAATTTTTTGCCAGTGAGAAAACCCATGATGCGTAACTCCTCGATTGTCATTCCGGACTTGACCCGGAATCCATGTTGTTTCCAGTTCGGGCTCTGGATTCCCGCCTGCGCGGGAATGACAAGCGCCCAGACTTGTGGTTCGTGCAGAATTGTCGCATGCGAGGTCTGTTGTTTTGCTGGTTGTTCTGGGTTTGTGCGCCGTGCTGGGCCGCGCATGCCTACGCCCAGTTTGGCGATATCAAGTACCCGGCAGGCTTTGACCGCTTCGACTATGTGAACCCGGGTGCGCCCAAAGGGGGCGAGTTGACGCTGGTGCCGCCCACGCGCCTGTCCAATTTCGACAAGTACAACCCATTCACCCTCAAAGGCAGTGCGCCACCTGGCCTCAATGGCTTTGTGTTTGAAACGCTGCTGACCGGCACCTTCGACGAGCCGACCACAACTTACGGCCTGCTGGCCGAAGACGTGACGGTGGCGCCGGACAAACTGTCGGTGGTGTTCCGCCTCAACCCGAAGGCCAGGTTTGACAATGGTGACCCGGTGCGGGCGGCCGATGTGAAGTACTCGTTCGACAAGATCACCAGCAAGGAAGCCGCGCCGCAGTACCGCTCCATCTTCGGCGAGGTCAAGGGTGCCACCGTGCTGGACGAGCGCAGCGTACGGTTCGACTTTAAAAGGGTCAATGCCGAGTTGCCGCTGATTGTGGGGAGCCTGCCTGTGTTCAGTCCCAAGTGGGGTGATGGAAAACCGCTCGACCAAATCATCACCGACCCGCCTATCGGGACCGGGCCGTACAAAATCGGCAAGGTCAATTTTGGTAAAGACATTACCTACGAGCGCGACCCCCACTACTGGGCACGCGATGTGAATGTGCGCCGCGGCATGTTCAACTTTGACCGCATCACCTTCAAGATCTACCAGGACAACACGGCCCAGCTGGAAGCCTTCAAGGCGGGCGAGTTCGACTACATCCAGTCTTTCATTGCGCGCGAATGGGCGCGGGCCTATACCGGCAGGCAGTTCGACTCGGGCCAGCTGATCAAGAAAGAGCTCAAGCATGGCAACGCCGGTGATTTTCAGGGTTTTTTGTTCAATATACGACGCGAGAAATTCAAGGATGTTCGCGTGCGTGAGGCGATTGCGCTGACCCTGGATTTTGAATGGCTCAATCGCCAGC
>PKWQ01000392.1 GCA_003133265.1 Acetobacteraceae bacterium | reverse complement strand
TGGCCGCAGGCATGCATCTTGCCGGGGATGGTGCTGGCGAATGGCAGTCCGGTCTGTTCCAGGATCGGCAGCGCGTCCATGTCGGCGCGGATCGCCAGCACCGGACCCGGCCGCCCGCCCTCGATCAGCCCCACCACGCCGGTCTTGGCGATGCCGGTCTGGTGCGGAATGCCTAGCCTGGTCAGCTCCCGCGCGACGATCCCGGCAGTGCGCACCTCCTCGAAACCGACTTCGGGATGCGCGTGGATATCGCGGCGGATTTCGATCAGCTGCGGCTCGATCCGCCGTGTGGCCTCCCGGATCGCGGTGGCGGGGTCGTTGGCCTGGGACATGGTGCGGGAACTCGCTGGGCGGAGGTTGAGACAAGGCGGGCATCATGCCGTGTTACGCCGCCGCCGCAACACCTTGGTCGTGATGGACAGACCGGCAAGCCCCCGCCTATAGGAAACATTCCTCCGAGCAGCGGATTGGCGCCCCATGACCGAACACCCCATCGTCCCGGTGATCCTTTCCGGGGGCTCCGGCACTCGGCTGTGGCCGGTTTCCCGCGAGAGCTTCCCCAAGCAGCTCTGGCCGCTGATCTCCGAACGAACCATGATCCAGGAGACCGCGCTGCGCGCCACCGGCCAGGGTTTCGCTCCGCCGGTGGTGGTCTGCAACCAGGCCCACCGCTTCCTGATCGCCGAGCAACTGCGCGCCGCCGGCATCGCCGATGCCCGCATCGTGCTGGAGCCGGTGGGCCGCAACAGCGCCCCGGCCATCCTCGCCGCGGCGGTGCTGGTGGCCGAGACCGATCCGGACGCGGTGCTGTGGATGATGGCGGCGGACGCGGCGATCGCGGACGTGGCCGCACTGCATCGCGCGCTGGATGTCGCCGTCGCCGCCGCGCGCGCCGGGCGGATCGTCACCTTCGGCATGAAGCCGACCGCGCCGGAAACCGGCTACGGCTATATCGAGGTCGGCGCGCCGCTCGCCGATCTGCCGGGCGTGCATGCGCTCGCCCGCTTCGTCGAGAAGCCGGACGCCGCCACCGCAGCGACCCTGGTCGCCTCGGGCCGGCATCTATGGAACTCCGGCATGTTCGTCTTCACCGCCCGCACGCTGATCGAGGAGGTGGAGCTTTACGCGCCGGAGGTGCTTGCCGCCGTCCGCGGCGCGGTGACGGCACGGCGGACCGATCTCGACTTCATCCGGCTCGACGAGGCCGCCTTCGCCGCCAGCCCGAACATCAGCCTGGACTACGCGGTGGCCGAACGCACCACCCGCGCGGCGGTGGTGCCGGCCGATATCGGCTGGTCCGATGTCGGCAGCTGGGGCGCGCTGTGGGAACTGGGGCAGAAAGACTCGGCCGGCAACGTCGCGGTGGGCGACGTGCTGCTGGAGGGGGCGGAGAACTGCTACGTGCGCAGCGACGGGATGCTGGCCGCCGTGGTCGGGCTGAAGGACGTGGTCGTGGTGGTGACCGCGGACGCGGTACTGGCCATGAGCCGCGACGCGGCGCAGGACGTGAAGAAAGTGGTCGACCGGCTGAAAGCCAAGGGACGCAAGGAGGCGGTGGCGCATAACCGCGTCTATCGCCCCTGGGGCTTCTACGAAACCCTGATCGAGGGCGAGCGCTTCCAGGTGAAGCGGATCGTCGTGCCGCCCGGCCAGAAGCTCTCGTTGCAGAAGCATCACCACCGCGCCGAGCATTGGGTGGTGGTGTACGGCACCGCGCTGGTCACCCGCGACGGCGAAAAACTGACCGTGCGGGAGAACGAGAGCGTCTATCTGCCGCTCGGCTGCGTGCATCGGCTGGAGAATCCCGGCCGCATCCCGCTGACCCTGATCGAGGTGCAGTCCGGCAGCTATCTCGGCGAGGACGACATCGAGCGGTTCGAAGACACCTACGGCCGCGCCTGATCCGGCACGCAGACCGCCAGCCGGTAAGCGGCGGCACGGATCGAGGTCTCGGCGGCGATGTGGCGGCCGTGGAACGCCGCCCCGACCAGAACGGCCAGCGCCAGCCCGCGCCATACCGCGAGCCCGGTCGGCGCCGGCCCGACAAGGCGGCAAAACGCCGCCAGGGCCGCCACGCCCAGCAGCCCGCCCAGGATCACCTCCGCCGGCGTATGCGTCCCGAGCACGAGACGGGAAACGCCGACCGCCAGCACCACCACGGCGGCGATCAGCAGGCGCGCGCGGACGGCGATCGGCAGCAGCGCCGCCAGCCCGCCATAGACCATCGCCGCTCCGGCGGTGTGTCCGCTCGGGCTGCGGATGTCGAACGCGGCCAGCGGCGGCACGCAGAGGGCGAGCAGCTTCAACATCAGCACCGAGCCGAACCCGACGACGACCATCAGCGCCCACACCCAGGCGGCGCGACGCCAGCCGGTGACGGCCAGCACCAGCGTCACCGCGAAGGCCAGCGGCAGCAGCACCGCCTGATCGGCGAAATCGGTCAGAAAACGCATGGCGCCGGCACGACTGTGGAGCAGGAAGCAGTCAGGCGCCGCAAGGCGGTCAGGCCACCGCCTCTTCCAGCAGGTCCAGCAGCCGGGCGGCGAAGGCGCGCATGTTGGCCACGCGGTCCGCACTGCCGGTTTCCAGCGTGATCACCTTCTCCACCGGCCCCGACACCGCCAGACAGGAATGCCCGGCCTTGTCGCCATAGCGGTTGCCGGTCGGACCGGTCGCCCCGGTCTCGGCGATCCCCCAGGTGGCGCCGAAGCGATGGCGCACGGTGCGGGCCAGCAGCCGCGCATAGGGTTCGGACGACGAGCGGATGCCCTGCATCTCCGCATCGGTGATGCCGAGCAGCGCGGAGCGCGCCTGGCGCGTATAGACCACGCCGCCGCCGAGGAAATAGGCGCTGGCCCCCGGCACCGAGAGCAGCGAAGCGGAGATCAATCCGCCGGCCGAGGATTCGGATACCGCGACCGTGTGGCCGCGTCCCTTCAGTATGGCGCCAAGTTTCGCCGCTCTCGGCAGAAGCTGCTGCATCGGACCCGTCCCCTTCCCGCTGTCATCGACGAGGCTGGCATGGGGCGGTAGTCAAGGCAATCGGCGTCAGCTCCCGTTCATGTCCCAGATTTCTGGGAAGAACAGGTCCTTCCAGCTCTTGGCCTCGTGCTTGGTCTTGCCGACGCGGTACATGAAGTCGGCATAGGTCTTCGTTGCCAGCGGTACCGCCGAATAGCGGTAGCGCGGGTCGGAGATGAAGCCGAGGATTTCGTCCACGCTCATCTTGGTCTTCGAATCCTCGACATAATAGGTCACCGCCAGCCGTGGATCGGCGGCGACGATGTCGGAGGCTTCTTTGATCGCGTCCACCAGCGCCTGATAGACTTTCGGATTGGCGTCGTGAAACGCCTTGGAGGTCCAGGCGCAGGACGAGGTGGACTGGCCCATCAGGTCGTAGGAATCCAGGATCGTGTGAACCGCCGGGTTCTTCAGCTGCAGGTTCTGGAACGGCGGGATGGTGAAGGCACTGTCGAAATTGCTGCTGTTGGACAGCAGGCCGGTGGTGGCGTCCGGCGGGGAGAGCGACATCGTCAGTTCGTCGAGCTTGTCGTAGTTCTTGTCGCCCCACTCCTTGGCCGCCGCCATTTCCAGCACCACGGCCTGGATCGCCACCTTCACCGCCGGCAGGGCGATCTTGTTGGCCGATGTCAAATCCTTGATCGAATGAACGTTGGGCGCGCGGGTGTTCAGCAGGATCGGCGTCTGCGACAGCCCGGTTATGCCGCGCACCTCCTGCGGCGTGCCGGCGGTCTTGGCCCAGATCGTCACCAGCCCCGGCACGCCGCCGGAGACGACATCGACCGCCTTGGCCAGCAGCGCGTCGTTCATGTTGTCCGGGCCGCTGAAGGTGCGCCAGGAGACTGTCAGGTTCGGAACGCCGAGCGCGGCGGCGTGCTTCTCCAGCAGATGCTGGTGCGCCATGACGTTGAATTGCAGATAGCCCATGCTGAATTGCTGGGCGAAGCGAATTTCCGAGACCTCGGCGCGCGCCGCGCCGGCGCTCAGCAGCAACAGGGCGGCGAAGGCGGCCCCGATCGGATTACGCATGTGATTTTCTCTCCCTTTTTTTACTTTTAATGCGCCTGCATGCCCCAGCGGTGCAGCGTGCGCTTTTCGATCTGCCGGAACACCAGGCTGTCCACGACCAGGCCGATGACGATCACCGTCAGCAGGCCGGCGAAGACGTTGGCGATCTCCAGCTCGTTCTTGTTCTCGAAGATGTACCAGCCGAGCCCACCTTTGCCGGAACTGGCGCCGAACACCAGTTCGGCGGCCACCAGCGTGCGCCAGGCGAAGGCCCAGCCGATCTTCAGGCCCGACAGGATGGACGGGAACGCCGCCGGGACCAGGATGCGGAACACGTAGGCGGGCAGCGACAGGCCGCAATTGCGCCCGACCATGCGCAATGTCTGCGAAACCGACAGGAACCCGGAATGGGTGTTCATCGCCACCACCCAGGTGACCGAATGCAGCAGCACGAAGATCAGGCTGCCCTGGCCCAGGCCGAACCACAGCATCGCCAGCGGCAGCAGCGCGATCGAGGGCAGCGGGTTCAGCATCGCCGTCAGCGTCTCCAGCAATGAGGCGCCGATGCGCGAGGTGGCGGCAAGCCCGGTCAGCACCGCCGCGCAGAAGATGCCGAGCGCATAGCCGGTCAACAGCACCTTCAGCGAGATCAGGCATTTTTGCGGGATGTCGCCGCTGGCGATGCCTGCTTCCAGGGCGACCAGCGTGTCCGACAGCGGCGGCACCAGCAACGGGTTGTCGAGCCAGACGCCGTAGATCTGCCAGGCGATGGCCAGCGCCAGAACCACCGAGAGGCGGCGCAGCGTGGCGTCGGCGTACAGCCGCTGGACGAACGGCACCGGACGGGTGGCGATGTCGAGCCGCTCGTGCGGGTCGATGTCGTTGACGACGTCGCTGGCCATGC
>PKWQ01000394.1 GCA_003133265.1 Acetobacteraceae bacterium | reverse complement strand
GGGCTCCGGCGGGCGGCTGGATCGGGCGACCTGCACCGAGCAGCTTTTGTATGAGATGCATGATCCCTCGGCCTACATCACCCCCGATTGCGTGCTCGATTCGACCGGGGTGGAGTTCGAGGAGATCGGCAAGAACAGCGTCGAGGTGCGCGGGATGCGCGCCCGCGCCCGGACCCCCACCTACAAGGTCGTCGTCGGCTATTTCGACGGCTATATCGGCTCCGGCGAAATGGGCTTCGCGGGCATCAATGCCGTGGCCCGCGCCAGGCTCGGCCTCGAAGTGGTGAAGGAGCGCCTGCGGCGGCGCGGCCTGACCTATTCGGAGATGCGCTGCGACATCATCGGGCTGGACAGCCTGCACGGCGACGACGGCCGTACCAAGCCCGAGCCCTACGAGGTCCGGCTGCGCGTGGCCGCGCGGACCGACGACCGGCGCGCCGCCGACGCGGTCGGGGCCGAGGTGCGCTCCCTGCACATGCAAGGACCGGCGAGCGCGGGCGGGGGGATCAATTTCGGCCCGCGCGAGATATTGGCGGTGAAGTCCGTGCTGCTGCCCCGCCACCTGGTCCGCCCCGAGATCGTGCTGGAGAGCGGCAAATGAGCATTCGAGTCTATGACCTCGGCCATTCCCGTGCCGGCGACAAGGGCAACACCTCGAACGTCTCCGTCACCGCCTATACGGATGCCGGATTCGCCATCCTGCGCGAACATCTGACCGAGCAGCGGGTGCTGGCGGCCTATCGCCACATCACCCCGGGCCCGGTCCGCCGCTACGAGATGCCGCAGCTTCGGGCGCTGAATTTCGTGATCGAGAACGCGCTCGGCGGCGGCGTCACCCGCTCGCTGGCGATCGATCCGCACGGCAAGTCATTGAGCGCGCTGATCCTGACCGTCGAATTGCCGGAGAAATAGACCCGCCGGTCGTGTTCCGCCCAAGGTGGGCAGGTTCCTATCGAGCGGGTTGCATCCGGCCGCCGCCTGCCGCAGAAACGGTATCGATGCCTTATGCCGTTTGGCCGGGCGCACAGCGGACGCTAGAGTGCGACGCAGCAAGGAGATCGCCTCGCCGTCATGCGTACCGGCCCGCTCGTCACTCAGGTAGACCGTTATATCTTCCGTCAGCTTGCCGGGGCGCTGATCGCGGTCACCGGCGGCCTGACCTTGCTGATCTGGCTGATCCAGAGCCTGCGTTTCGTCGAGTTGGTGGTGAACCGCGGCCTGTCGGCCTTCGTTTTCCTCCGGCTCACCGGCCTGCTGATCCCGAGTCTGGTGTCGGTGATCGTCCCGATCACCACCTTCGTCGTGGTCCAGTTCGTCTATCAGCGCCTCGCCGGGGACCGGGAACTGACAGTGATGCGCGCCGCCGGCCTGTCCCCGTTTGCGCTTGCCCGCCCGGCGCTGGCCTTGTCGGTGCTGGCCATGCTGGCCGGTTTCCTGCTCAATCTCGTCATCGTGCCGGCCAGCCTGAGCGGCTTTCGGGAATTCCAGTGGGAAATCCGCAACCGTGTCGTCGCGTTTCTGTTGCAGGAGGGCGTGTTCACCCCGATTTCCGACGATCTGACCGTCTATGTCCGCTCCCGTGACCGGGACGGGGTGCTGCGCGGCATCATGGTTGACGACGCCCGCCAGCCCAACGCGCATGCCACCATCCTGGCCGAGCGCGGCCGGCTGGTGGAGGGGCCGAGCGGCCCGCGCGTGTTGCTGATCAACGGATCGCGCCAGGAAATCGACCGGCAGACCGGGCGGCTCGACATGCTGACCTTCAGCGAGAACACGATCGACCTGTCGCAGGCCACACGCAGCGCGTCGGTACGCGCGCGTGACATGATCGAGATGTCGCTGAGCGAGCTGTTCAACCCGTCTCCGGCCAATGTGGGGGATACGGCGAAATGGCGGGCGGAGGGAAACAAGCGCCTCGCCGGACCGTTCGCCGCGCTGTCCTACGCCCTGGTCGCGCTGCTCTCGGTGCTCACCGGGGCGTTTCGCCGCCATGGCGGGGTCCTGCGTCCGCTGGCGGCGATCGGCGCGGTCGTCGGGCTGCTCGCGATCGGTCTCGCGGTGGGGAATATCGCCGTGCGCAGCAACGCGCTCATCCCGCTGATCTGGGTCCATGCCATCCTGCCGGGCGTCGTTTGTGGCTGGCTGCTGTTCGGGCCGGGGCTGCTGGCCCCCCGGCGGCCTAGTGGCGGCGTGTCCCCAGGTGGCGTGTCTGATGCGGGCAGCGTGCCCACATGACGTTCGCCCTGACGCTCTCGCTCTATGTCGCGCGCCAGTTCACCCTTGCCGTGCTGGCCATGCTGACGGCGCTGTCCGGGCTGGTGTCGCTGTTCGATTTCATCGAATTGCTGCGTCGTTCCGCCACCAGGCCGGACGCGACGTTCGGCCTGGTGGCGGAAATCGCCGCATTGCGCCTGCCGTTTATCGCCATCCAGATTCTGCCCTTCGCGGTGCTGCTCGGCGGCATGCTGGCGTTCTGGCGTCTGACGCGGTCCTCGGAGCTGATCGTCGCCCGTGCCGCCGGGGTGTCCGCCTGGGAGTTTCTTTCCGCGTCGTTGCTGTGCGCCCTGGCGCTGGGAGCATTCGCGGTGATGGCGATCAGCCCGCTTTCCTCGCTGATGCTGGCGCGCGCGGAGGCATTTGATAACATCTATCTGCGCGGCACCGGCGGCCCACTGGCGCTAACCGGCGGGCAGCTCTGGCTGCGTCAGGGCGATAACCAGCTTAGCCCGCAGGGGGTGGCGATCATCCATGCCCATGGTGTGCAGTTGCAGGACAAGACGCTGACGGCCAAAGAGGTGAGTGTCTTCCGTGTCGACGCCGGCGACCGCCTGCTGGCCCGCATCGAGGCCTCCGGCGCGACCCTTGTGGCCGGCTCCTGGCAACTGGAGGCCGCCCGTACCACGCGCCCGGACGAGATGCCCGATCAGGCGCGCACCATCATGTTGCCCACCGATCTCACCGTCACGCGGGTGCAGGACAGCTTCGCCTCGCCGGACACCCTCTCGCTCTGGGCGTTGCCGGGCTTCATCGCGCTGCTCGATCATTCCGGCTTTTCCGCGTTGCGTCATCGGCTGCACTTCCAGTCGCTGCTGGCATTGCCGCTGCTGGCCGGCACGATGGCGCTGGTTTCCGCCGGCTTCTCCATGCGGCCGGCGCGGCGGGGCGGGGTGGCGAAAATGATCGCCGGAGGCGTGACCATCGGCTTCGCGCTGTTCCTGATCTCCAAGGTGGCCGAGGAATTCGGCCAGTCCGGCGTGCTCCCGGTGGTGCTTGCCGCCTGGGCGCCCGCCGCCGCCGGGTTGATGGCGGCGATCGCATTGTTGCTGCATACGGAAGACGGTTGAGCATGCGCCCCGCTTGGAACATAGCTGCCTGGAAAATTTGGCGCCTGGCGGCCGGACTGGCGTTGGTCCTGATGGTGCTGACCACCGGTCCCGGCGCGGCCGTGGCGCAGCGGCCGCTCGCCGGCATTTCCCACCAGCCGCTCGAGCAGAACCAGCCGGTGACCTTTCTCGCCGATCGGGTGGAATACGACCAGCAGCACGCCCTGGTGATCGCAACCGGCCATGTCGAGGCATGGCAGAACGGTCATGTGCTGCGTGCCGACCGCATCGTTTTCGATCGCAACACCGACGTTGCCGCCGCCACCGGCAACGTCCAACTTCTGGAACCGGACGGGGAGGTGATGTTCTCCGACTACGCCGAGCTTGCGGAGGGCATGCGCGACGGCGTGCTGCGCGGCATGAGCGCCATCCTGGCCGAGAACGGCCGGCTCGCCGCCAACGGCGCCCGGCGCACCGATGGCAAGATCAACGAGCTCAGCAAGCTGGTCTACTCCACCTGCAACCTCTGCGCGGAGGACCCGACCAGGCCGCCGCTGTGGCAGCTCCGCGCATTGTCGGCGGTACACGACGTCGAGAATAAGCGCATCGAGTACCAGGACGCCTTGATGGAGATATACGGCATCCCGGTTGCCTATTTTCCGTATTTTTGGCACCCCGACCCCTCGGTGAAGCGCCAGTCGGGGATGCTGATCCCGTCGGCCGGCATATCGAGCCATCTCGGCGCATTCGTCGCCGTGCCGTACTATTGGGTGATCGACGACCAGTCCGACATGACGGTTACGCCGATGCTGACCAGCAAGGAGGGTCCGCAAATCGACCTGGACTACCGTTACCGGTTCAACGCCGGCAGCCTGCTGTTCAATGGCTCGTTCAGCGAGTTGAATGGCAAGCCGGCGGGCACAGTCGACCTCAAGGGCCGCTTCGCCTACGACGACACATGGCGGTACGGCTTCGATTTTAGCCGCGCCTCGTCCGGGAATTACGTGCGCGACTTCGGGCTCGGCCGCTATCTGGACGGCGGCTCCACGGTCCTGACCAGCCAGGCCTTCGTCGAGGGGTTCGGCGAGGGCTCCTACACCCGGCTGGAGACGAAATTCTATCAAAGCATCAACACCACCACGCCCGACAGCACGTTGCCGGTGGTCGCGCCGCACTATGTGTTCAGCTATTTTGGTCAGCCGGACCAGCTGGGCGGGCGGCTTTCGCTGGATGCCGGCGCCTTCAACGTCATGCGTACCGACGGCACCAACACACGCCGGGCCAATCTGACATTGAACTGGGAGCGTCCGTTCACCGGCCAGCTCGGCGAGCTGTGGAAGATCACCTTGCATGGCGATTCCGCAGCCTACGACGCCTCGCACATGTATGCGCAGCCGAATTTCTCGCCCGTCAACAAAATAGACACCGCGCGCGCCCAGCCGCAGATCGCCGTGGACATGCGCTGGCCGTTCATCCGCGACAGTGGCGTCTGGGGCAGCCAGCTGATCGAGCCGATCACGCAGGTGATCCTCGCCCCGCAGGTCGGCAACAGCCAGCTTACGCGTATTCCGAACGAGGATAGCCTCGATCTGGAATTCACCGACGCCAACCTGTTCGGCTTCAATCGCTTCTCCGGCATCGACCGGATGGAGGGCGGCGCGCGCGCCAATGCCGCGCTGCACGGTGCGTGGTATCTGAACGGCACCACGTTCGACGCGGTGATCGGCCAGGCTTATCGGGTTGCCCGCGACGACAGCATGCCGGTGGGCTCCGGTCTGCGCGACACGGTCTCCGACGTGGTTGGCCGCGCCAGCTTCACGCCGAACAAGTGGCTCGATCTCACCTACCGCACGCGGATCGACAAGGACTCCGGTGCTATCCGCATGGCCGACACCCTTGCCTCGGTCGGTGCTGAGCAGTTGCGCCTGACCGCCGGCTACATCTATACCACCTACAATCCCTACAATATGTTCTCGCAGGCACCGCCGCTGCCGGCCAATTCCACCTACTACGTGCCGCGCGACGAAATCACCCTGGGTGCATCCAGCAAGTTCGATCAGTATAAGGTAAGTGCCTATGTGAGGCAGGATCTGGCGACCGGCCGTCTGGTCACTGTCGGCGCCAATGCGGCCTACGAGGATGAGTGCTTCATCCTGCAAATGCTCTTCTACCGTCGCTACACCTCCTTCAATGGCGATAGCGGGTCCAGCACGATCATGCTCCAGGTGACGTTCAAAAGCATCGGGCAGTTCGGCTACCGCGCAATGTGAGATCGGGAATCCTGGCCATGTCCGCTTCGCTTCTGCCATATCGTCGCCTGGCGCTTGCTGCCGCGCTGGCGCTGTCCGTGCCCATGGCCGGCCCGGCCTTGTCGGCGCCACCGGCGGCGCCTGCCGCGTCGGCGCCTGCCGCGTCGGCACCGGTCGGGCCGTCCACCGATATTGTCGCCACGGTGGACGGCGACGTGATCAGCAACGCCGATGTCGCCAGCCGCACGCGATTCTTCGCGCTGTCCACCGGCACGGCGCTGACGCCGGACGTGATGAACCGGCTGCATCCGCAGATCACCCGCCAGCTGATCGACGAACGCCTGCGCCTGCAGGAGATCCAGCGCCGGCGCATCGTGGTCTCCGACAAGCAGATCGCGGACGCGATTCACGAGATCGAGCAACGCAACAACATGGCGCCCGGCACGTTGCGCAAGCGGCTGATCGCCGACGGCGCCGGCATGCGCACGCTGATCGATCAGATCCGCGTCCAACTCGGCTGGACCCAGGTGCTGCGCCAGCAACTCGGCGAGCGGACGCAGGTCATCGATCAGGATATCGACGACCGCATGCGTACGCAGCAGCAGCAGCAGGGCAAGCCGGAATACCACCTGTTCGAGATATTCATTCCCGTCGACGATCCCTCCCACGCCGCGGAGGCGGAACGCTTCGCCAACATCGTGATCGCCCAACTGCGTGCCGGCGCCTCGTTCCAGGTTACCGCGGCGCAGTTCAGCCAGAGCCAGACCGCGTTGCAGGGCGGCGATGTCGGCTGGGTGCAGGAAAACCAGATCGACCCCGAGGTGCTGCGCGTCGCGCAGCAGATGCCGGTGGGCGCGGTCAGCAATCCAGTGAAGGTTCCCGGCGGCTTCTCGATCGTCGCTCTCGCCGGCCGGCGAGAGATCGGCCGCGATCCCGCTACCATGGTTTCGCTGCGTCAGATGTTCCTGCCGTTCGCGACGCCGCTGATCGCCGACGCGCCGACCGAGCAGCAGCGCCAGATCTTGGAGAAGGCCCGATCCATCGGTGCCGGCATCCATAGCTGCGACGCGATGGAGGAAGCCGCCAAGGCCAACAACTCCACGCGCCCGACCAACCCGGGGGACCTTCGGCTGGAACGCATGACCCCGCCGGCGTTCCGTCAGCTTCTCGCCACGCTGCCGTTCGATCGCACCAGCCAGCCGATCATCTCCAACGACGGTATCGCCATCGTGATCGTCTGCTCGCGCGAGCAGAAGGACATGGCGACGCTGTCGAAGGACGATGTCCGCGGCCAGTTGATCTCCGAGCGCGTCGAACTGCTGTCGCGCCAGGTGCAGCGCGACCTGCGTCGCCGCGCCCACATCAACGAGCGCGGCGCCGGCGGCGTGTGATCTTCCCGGCGGAGCAGGGTCGATGACGACCCCGGCACTGCCGCCGCTGCGCGAGGTAATCGCCCGGCACGGCCTCGGTGCCAAGCGCTCCCTCGGGCAGCATTTCCTGTTGGACGGCAACCTGATCGGGCGGATCGTGCGCTCCGCCGGGTCGCTGGCCGGGCGGCATGTGATCGAGGTAGGACCCGGGCCCGGCGGCCTGACCCGGATGTTGCTCGATAGCGATGCGGCCGATGTGACGGCGATCGAGATCGACCCCCGCGCGGTCGGCGCCATCACCGAACTCGCCGGGCAGGTGGGCGAGCGGCTCAGGGTGATCGCGGCCGACGCGCTGGCGCTGGATCTGGCGACATTGGTGCCCGCGCCCCGGCAGATCGTCGCCAATCTGCCTTACAACGTCGCGACTCCGCTGCTGATCGGCTGGCTGCGCCAGGCCGCCGCGTTCGAGCGGATGACGCTGATGTTCCAGCTCGAAGTGGCCGAACGGATCTGCGCGGCGCCCAGCACGCCCGCTTATGGGCGCTTGTCGGTGCTGGTGCAGTGGGTGTGCGAGACCGAACTGGCGCTCCGCATCCCGCCCGCCGCCTTCGTGCCGCCGCCCAAGGTGTTCTCCGCCGTCGTCGGGCTGATGCCGCGCGCGGTGCAGCCGGCCCCGGCGCTGTTCGCGGCGATGGAACGGCTGACGGCGGCGGCGTTCGGCCAGCGGCGGAAGATGCTGCGCGGCTCATTGAAGCCGCTCGGCGGCGAGGCGCTGCTTGCCGCGGCCGGCATCGCTGGGGAACGCCGGGCGGAGACATTGTCGGTGGCCGAGTTCGATACGCTCGCCCGGCTGCTGCTGGCTGGCGGCTAGCTCAGCCGCCGCTCGTTGGGTCCAGCGTCGGGTCCAGCGTCGCGACGAAACCCGCCAGCCCGGTCTGCCGCCCGGTCGTCAGCCGCGCCGCCTGCAACACCGCGCGGCACTGGTGCAGGGCGAGATCGAAATCGTCGTTCAGCACCACATGGTCGAATTCCGACCAGTGCGAAATCTCATTGTGCGCGGTCTGCATGCGCTGGATGATTTCCGGCTCGGTATCGCTGCCGCGTCCGCGCAGCCGCCGTTCCAGCTCCGCCATCGAGGGCGGCAGCAGGAAGATGCCCACCACGTCCCGCGGCAGCGCGGCGCGCAACTGGCGGTAACCTTGCCAGTCGATGTCGAAGATCATGTCTCGCCCCTCGGCGAGCGTGCGTTCCACCGGCGAGCGCGGCGTGCCGTAGCTGTTGCGGCCGAACACGCGGGCATATTCGAGGAACCCGCCGTCATCCACCATGGCGTCGAAGGTCGCCTTGTCGCGGAAATGATAGTGTACGCCCTCGGTTTCATCGGGGCGCGGGGTGCGGGTGGTGACGCTGATCGACAGCGACAATTCCGGTTCCTGGTCCAGCAGCGCCCGCGTGATCGCGCCCTTGCCGCCACCCGAGGGCGCGGCGATCACCAGACACAGCCCGCGTCGCGGGAGTTGTTTCATTCTATATTCTGCACCTGTTCGCGGAGTTGTTCGATCGTCGCCTTCAGCTTCAGGCCGGTCGCGGTCAGCGCCACCGAGGACGACTTGGAGCACAGTGTGTTGGCCTCGCGGTTGAATTCCTGCACCAGGAAATCGAAACGCCGCCCGATATTCCCCGCCTCCGCCAGCAGCGCGCGCGCGGCGTGGATGTGGGCGTCGAGCCGGTCCAGCTCCTCGCGCACGTCCGAGCGGGCCGCCAGCAGCGCCACTTCCTGGGCGATGCGCTCCTCCGGCAGGCTGGGTTGCTCGCGCAGCAGCGCCTGCAAATTCTCCAGCATCCGCGCCCGCTGCGCCGCGGGCTGGTCGGCGGCCTCGGCGGCGGATTGCTGCTTCAGCGCGGCGATCTCGTCGAGTTGCTTGGCGAGGGTGACCGCCAGCCGCGCGCCTTCGCCGTGCCGCGCCGTCACCAGCAGATCGAGCGCCTGGGCGAAGCCGGCGCGCGCCGCCGCCTCGGTCTCGGCGGCTTCTTCCTCGGTCTGCTCGGCGGCGGCTTGTCGCAGCACGCCGGGCAGCGCCAGCAGCGCTTCGGCGCGCGGCAACGGGCTGCCGGGGATGCGCGCGTGCAGCGACAGCGCCAGGGCGAGAACCGCCTCCAGCGCCGCCGGGTCCGGCGCCAGCCGTGCGGTGTCCTCGCGCTTGATCGTGAGGTTGGCGGTGACGTTGCCGCGTTTCAGCACCTTGCCGGCGGCATCGCGCAGGCCGGGCTCCAGCGCGTCGAACCCGGGCGGCAGGCGGAAGCGCAGATCCAGGCCGCGCCCGTTGACGCTGCGCAACTCCCACGCCCAGGCGAGGCCGCTGTCGGTGCCCTCGGCGCGGGCGAAACCGGTCATGGACGCGAGAGCAGCCATCGGACGAATACCCCANNCCCCGTAACATGCGAACCCGTGTTCGGCGAACATGGGATATGCTGGCGCGATGCAACACATCAATTCCGTTCTGATCACCGGGGCGTCGTCGGGCATCGGCCGGGCGCTGGCGTTGGAATGCGCCGGTTCCGGCACCACCCTGCATTTGTCGGGCCGCGACCCCGCGCGGCTGGAGGCCACGGTAAGGGAATGCCGGGCGCGTGGGGCGGAGGCGCGCGCATCGGTGCTGGACGTGCGCGACGCGGCGGCGATGGCGGACTGGATCGCCGGGGCAGGGCGGCTTGATCTGGTGGTGGCGAACGCCGGCATCGGCGCCGGCATCGAGGACGGCAGGCCGGAGCCCGCCGCGCAGGTGCGCGCCATCTTCGCCACCAACCTGGATGGGGTGCTGAACACCGTGCTGC
>PKWQ01000057.1 GCA_003133265.1 Acetobacteraceae bacterium | reverse complement strand
GTCCATGAACCTGCTCGCCAGCATCCTCGCCGTTGATGTGCCGGTCGCGATGACATGGGATATTGCGTCAACGTATTGCTTGGTCGCGGGCTGGAGCGGCACCGCCGGATCGGCCGCCAATACAACGGGACCCGTCATCGTCCCACCGGTCAGCCGCATCGTGCCGGCGGCGAAATCGGCAAGTGTCGCTCCAGTGCCGACGCCGGTGGGCGTAACGATCATCTTCGATGCGTCGAGATTGGACACGCCTGACACGCCGCTCATGAACTGGGCGTAGGGAACCGCGGTGTTCGCCCCACCCTGGCCCAACGGGACCAGATCGGTGGCGACAGGCACGATGCCGGAGAGCAGCGCGGCAACGCTGTACGGCTGCGCGGTCGCGGACAGCGTGCTGCCCGAGAGTTGCAGATTGGCGCCGATCGTCAGCGGTTCCGGCGCGCCGGTGCCGGAACTGGCACGGCCTAACAAAACACCGGATGCAAGGGCGATTTCCGGCTGCACCCCCGCCAGAACCTGGGCACGGGTGATTTTCCGCGCGGTGCCGTTCTGACTGACGAGTATCTCGTCGGTATCCGATGCGGCCGTGGCGGGGGCGAGCTGGTCGATTGTCGGCATGCGGGCCGTGCTCCGGAAAATGGGCGCAAGTTCGCGTTCCGCATTCCGGAAAAGGAACACGGCACGCGCGGCGCGAAGGGTGGGCTAAATCAGGAGATGAGAACGGGATTGCCGTTCTGGTCGACGAGCATCAGACCGGTGTCGGTCTCCAACGCGGTGGTGGGGACCGTCGGGCTGGAAAGCGAAAGCACCGGCAGGATGACACCGCGCTGAAGGTGGCGGCCGTTTGTCGTGCCGACAGTGATGGTCACGGTATAGGCCACCCCGGTCTGGCCGCCGGCGAACCAGAACACCGCCGACAGGCCGTCCGCGGTCGCGGAGTTCAGCACGAGATCGCCTGGGGCGTTCGGCAGGATCGCCACATCCAGCGTGGCGATGGCATCGCCATCGTTGCCGGTCACAGCGGGAGAAATATTGAATTGATAGTCAAGCACGTCGCTCGGGTCCTTGGCCGGCCAAGCAAGCGGCGACGGGGCAACCGCCACGGCGCCGCGCGTCACCGGAACGAAGGCATCGAGCGTAATGCTGCGCGCGCTACTCGGTCGCCAGACATGCGTGGCCAACGTCGACATGATGCTCTCCAGTCAGGAAATCGAACAGCGGGATATCAGGCGTGCGGGCCAGGCGCCGAACCGCGACCGCTATGAGGCAGGGTCGGTCGATGCGACAAAATGCGTTCCGTCGTACCGCCAGCCCTCGGCCAAACCTTCGATGCCAGTGGCATCGACCCAGAACAGCGCGGGATGGAACCATCCGACGATCCCCTGCTCGGTCGTCAGCGTTTCGACCACGATGCCGTTCTCGATCCGTGCATAGGTTTTCATCTGCGCCCTCACCACCTGACCACGACAACACCGGCCGCGCCCTGCGCGCCGTTGTAGGCGGTGCCGCCGGGATTGCCCGCGCCGGACGCACCGCCACCGGGAAATGTGCCAGACAGGCCGTAGGTGCCGCTGTTCTGCATGCCGCCCATCGGCGCACCGCCGCCGAGACCGCCATAATACGAGATCGCGTTCTGACCGGCGGAGCCGCTGATATTGACGTCGCCACCGACCCCGACGCCGGAAGGGGCGGCGCCATTCTGCGGCGCGCTGACGGTGGCAAACACATTGAGCGCACCGCCGGTGGCGCTGACATAGGAGCCGAAACTCGATGTGCCGCCCACGCCGGGAGCACCGCCGGCGGTCGTGCCACCCGCACCGCCCGCGCCAACGGTGACGGGAACGACCTGACCGACGGTCAGGCCGGTGACGCGCTTCCTAGCGTAACCTCCGCCGGCGCCACCGCCAGCGGCGATGCTGGAGAGCGACGCATACGACCCGGAACCACCACCCCAGAGTTCGACCTCGACCTGGCTGACCCCGGCGGGAACGACGAAACTACCGGAACCAGTAAAAGTCTGAACGCCGGACGCAAATCCCGGACGCAGCGTCGGCAGCTTCCAGGTAAGGAAGGGCGCGCTCGGCAACGTGGAGATGCCACCGGCGGTAATGGCGCTCTGGCCGTAGGAGACAGTGATGACGTAGAGGCCGACCCAGCCATTGTCGATCGGCGGCGCGAGTTGCGTGCCCGTCGAGGCCGCGGCGCCGGCCTTGAGTTGCAGTTGAACACGCTGGATGCGCTGGGTGTTCTGGGCCACGCCGGAATTGGTCGGGCCACTATAGGGCTGCGTTGGATTGGCCGCGTTGTAGTAGGGCAGCACGATCGGGTTCGTGTCGGCTTCCTGCAGCGCCGCCTGAATCAGGTAGTTCACCGATTGCCCCGAGGTTGTCGGTGCGGCAAGGGTAAAGCTGGTGGGCTGCAAGTTGACGCCCATCTTCAGCAACGGATCGACGGTATCGGCCGGCAGCGAGCCATAGGCCAATGTATCGACCACCGACAGCTGGGTGATGCTGCCGGCACCCACGGTGATGGCGAGCGAGGCCGGCACGGTGGGCACGCAAGCCAGCCCATCCACCAGCACGGATGTGCCAAGTATCGCCTGTGCCAGATAGCCGAGCGCCACCATGGTGTTGCGATTGAGCGCGAGCAGATCCGTGTCAAGCGGAATGCTGCCCGGATAGACCAGGTTCCTGTCCATTTGGTTCCTCGAAAGAGTTGGTTCAGTCGCTGATCGCGGTCCAACCAATGAAGCTGACCGGCAGCACGTCGGCGATGGCGGCGTTGATGTCGGTATCCGTCACCTGGCCTTGCACCATGGCAAGCGATGCATATTCCACAGCACCGGTCCCATAGCCTCCGCCACCATCGCCCCAGCCGGCCACAGAGGCGATGCCACTGCCCAGCGGACGATAGGCGGTGATGAAGCACTGAAACGGCAGGTCCAGATTGCCCCAGCCGCCGGCGACGCCCCAGCCCACGCCGCCGGTGGCATAGCCGCCGGTATCCGTGGCGCGGGCAGGTTCGAAAACCACCGGGGGCCGGCCGGTCAGGTCGGTCAGCACCGAGACCACGGCGGCACGGGTGCCGCGTTCGCGCCCGAGTTCATGCTGGATGCGCCGGCGAAGCGAGTCATCGCTCTGGCCGGCGCGACGAACGACACGCGAACCGAAGAAGTCCTGCGCGATCATGTCGAGCCAGACATCGGTCGCCATGGCGATCCGGGTCTGCGTGCGGGCATATTGCAACACTGCGTAAACCCATGCCCAGGCCCACGCGACGCCAGTAAGCAGGCCGTCCAGCACTGGCGTGTCGTCGGGAAACCAAAGCGAGGGAAGCACGGCTTTCAGCCGCGCCAACATATCCTGCTGATCGCCGGTCATTGCCGCCCCCCTCTCATTCAATTCACCGCAATCGTGCCGGCCTTGACCACACCCGAAGCCGCCGGGGCGATGTCGGCCGTGGCGCTATTGATCTGAACCCCGCTGACATTGCTCACCGCTGGATGCGCGCCGTAGGCAAGTTGCACGATCCGGCTGATCGGCAGGGATGCGCCGATCGGCAACGCGTCGATATAGACCGCAATCGCGGCACCGACGGCACCCGCGGCCTGCGCCCGGGCCGTCGCCGGGGAAACGGCGATTGTCAGATCAACATTGGCCTGGATCACGCTGGGCGGCTGCACGGCGAAGATCGAGCCGATGGGCCGCACCGCATCCACCGCCGCCGTGACGGTTGCCAGCAACGAGCCCGAAGGGCTTCCGGAGCCATCGTCCACGGTAACAACGAAACTGCCGAGCCGCGGATTGCCGGCGGTGTCGACGTTTTCCTGGATGGTATATTCCAGCCCCTGTTGGATGTTGCCGATTGCGTAACCGATAGCGAGCGGGGTTGCCCGGGAACGGCTATCGATAAAATTCTGAAATCGCGCGCGGAAGGCGCTGTCCTGCTCCGCATCCAGCCCGTTCTGGAACGCGTTGGCGTTGGTGACGGCATCGATCCCGGGAATGGCGGAGGCAAGCAAGCTGACCGAGCCCGCCTGCACGTTGCCAGCGCTCCCAGGGCTCAGCGCCCGCACCGGCAACTCGAGCGAGGCAACCCCCGCTGCCAGCACGTAGCCGTTCTGTCCCGCGTTGAAGGCGGCAACGGCAGGCGAGGCGATCACCGCGAAGGTCTGCGTTCCGTCGGCGGTACGCACCAGCGCGCCGACGGGGACAAGGGTGACCGCCGTTGCGGTAAAGCGCGAGAACGCAACCAGGCCGCTGGCGGCGACGGCGGGAAGACGAGTGAGCGACATGTCGGCCATCCAGCTATCGAGGTCGGCCCCGGTGCTGGTGGCGGCGCGTGTCGTCTGCAGTACTTGGAGGATCAACCACTGCATCCACAGCGCGATGGACGCATTGGCTTCCACCACCGCGCGCAGGGTGGAACCCACAGTCAGGTCCAGCAGCTGCGTGGCGGCCGATTGCACCGAAGCGGCCATGTTCTGCACAAGGCTGGTAAAGTTCTGGAGCGAGAGCTGCATCGGATTATGCACCCACTGAAAAGGAAAGTATCTGCGTCTGACTGCTGTCGGCATCGACGTAACGGACATGGACGTAGACGGTCCCGGCCGCGCCGGCGGGATCCAGGGTGACGTCGATCACCGGCTCCGGCGTCCGCGCCACCGCCGCTTCCTTGAATATCTGGCTGCGCACCACGGCGCGAATGGCCAGCACGTTGCCCGGCCGGCCGATAAAGCGGGCGAGGCCCGCGCCATAATCAGGCTGCCAGATGTAATCGCCGGGGTTGGTGAGCAGGCGCCGCAGCACCCGCTGCTGTCCAAGCGCCGGGCCGGTGACGACGGCCAGATCGCCGGTTGGGCCGGTGGTGAGATCCGAGCCCCACTGATGCGAGATATCGGCCATGGATCAATCCTGCTGGCTGGGAACCGAGGTCGCGCCGCCACGGGAATCCGTATGCGTGTGCGCGTCGTAATGGGCACGCAGGGCGGAAAGCGCGCCGTGCCGGTCATAGACATCCCCATTCACATGAAGATCCCCGTTCACCCGCACCGTGCCGTCGTTCAGCAGTTTCACGAAGCTGCCCGAGGCATGCACCAACCAGCACTCGCCGGCCGGCGCTGGCGGCGGGGGTGCCGAGTTGCTGAACGCGCGCCCGACGATCAGGCCGTGCTCGGCATTGCCTTCCTGGCCCAACACCAGCACCTGATCCCCAGGGCTTGGCGGGCAGGACATGCCCCAGCCAGCACCGATCCAGGGCGAAAGCACCGGCAGCCAGCCGCTCAGCACCGCCTCCGGCTGCAACAGCACGCGCGCGGTGGCGGTGGCGGGATCGACCGAGACGACCATCGCGAAACGCGGCTGGGCCTGCCCCTGATCCAACGCGCCAGCCTGCGCCTTCATGGCATTGAGGAATCGTTCCAAAGGACTACCCCGTGACTGTTGCGACGACGTCGGCCGGTACGGCGGTCTGGCTGCGTGGACTGGCGTTCTTGGCGCGGATGCGCTGGGTGAAACCGCTGTCGCGATGCAGACGACGCTCGATCGTGTCGATGAAGTAAGTCTGGTCGAACTCCGTGCCGGTACCATCCAGGATCAGCGTGCTGCGCGGGGACAGCGACAGTTCCCCCGGCATCGACACCTCGATGACCCGCTCGTGCTGCGTCAGCTCCTGAAGCTTGGTCTGGGCGAATTTGAGTGCCGCATCCGGCGTCAGGTTGGGCAGGACGAAGACATAGCGCTGAGGCGGTCCGGACTTGCCGCCGCCCTGTCCCGCGCCGCCTTGCTGACGGGCGGCGCGGGCGGTCTGGGTGAACGCGGCTTGATTGCGCGAATTCCAGCTTTTTACCGTCACTTCGATATCCCGCGCCAGCGTAAGCGCGCGTTCCAGGCGAAGTTCGGTGGCATCGGTAGGACGAATGACCTGCGCCAGGGTCGGCGCACTGGAGGGCGGCTGGAAATGCAGCTCCTGGCCCTGCACGAAGACGTCGAAGCCTTCCTGCCGGGCGAGAAAGACCAACAGGTCCCATTCCGTGGTGGCGCGACTGAACTGGCCCAGCGTGATACGGTCGTGCTCGCTCTGGTAATAGCGGCCGACCGGTGTGGTTGTCTGGGTAATGACCGGAACCAGCTGGTGACGCCCTGCGAGGATAGTGGCGATCTCGCTGGCGGTGCGGTTGGCGAAGGTCTCCTGGGTGCGGGCCTCGATCAGCCCAGCGGTCAGATCGCGGCCATGGATCTGGACGTGGCCGAGGATGGGATCGATTGCAACCGAATCGACCGCACCCACCAGCAGGCTCTGAAACGACGCGCCGCCATCGAGACTGAACTGGACATCCACCTGAATGTCGGTCTGCGATGCCCAGAACCCGGCTGGTGCCCACGGATCGGTGCCGAGCGCCACCGCCGCCGAAAAGCGGTCCGCGCCGTAGTGATTGTTGGCGATCACCTCCGCGTCGATCACGCCGGTTATCCGCATGCCATTGGCGAGCAGACGCAGACGCGGTGCGCGCCAGGGAATAACGGCGTCATTGGGCAGCAATGCCGCCTCCGGCGTTGGGGTCCACATCCGGGATCAGCAGGGTGACGACACCGGTAAGGTTGGGGTCCGACAGGGCGTTGAGCTGGGCGATGCGCAGCCATTGCGCGGCGTCGCCGAGTTGTTCGGCGGCGATGCGAAACAGGTTGCCGCCGGCGACGGTGATGGTTCGCATGTCCTATGTGCTCGCGTTGGCAAGGTTGACGGCGGCACGGCCGATATAGCCGGACGCCTGGGTAAGCTGACCGATCTGGCGGGCCGCCTGCGCGGCGGCATTGAGGCCGGTGACGCCGGCATCGGCCGACATGGCACCGACCAGGCCGGCGGAGGACAGCGCGGCTCCGGCATCCGCCAGGCTGGTGCCGATGGTGGTTTGCGCGCTGCCGATGGCCGCGCCGGCCGCGCTGTAATCGGCACTGCCGCGCGTGGTCGCACCGGCGGTGGCAAGTGTGGACTGCGCGCCGGTCAGATCGATGCCGGCGGCGGAAGCCGGGACAACGGCACTGCCGACATCGGCGAGCGCCGTGGTGGCGAGCGAAGCCGCCGCCTGGATCACCGCCGAGGCTTCGTCACGAATGACCGTGCAACTGACCTTGTAGGGAATCCAGTTTCCGGCACGGTAGTCTGCCTGGAAACTGTCGATGACGACCGTGTAGAAGAAGACATCCCATGTCAGCGGCAACGGCAGGCCGGCCGAGCGCAGTTCGTCGAGCGCCCGGGCCCGCAATGTGGCGTCGGCGCCGGAGAAGGTGCCGGAAAAGGACAGCGCCCGGTCGTCGCGACCGAGCGCATCGATGACCCGGGCGCCGCCGGGCAGGCGATGGATCGCCAGACGCTGAGCACCGCCGAAGACGATGCCGCCGGGCACCTCGAAATCGTTGAACACGATCGGGCCGAGGAGGAGGACGATGTCGGACATGCGGGATTGTTCCGATGCGCGCCTGTCGGCGTGCGGTTGGGGTGGCGGCGCTATGGAGGTAAAGCCGGAAACGCGGCGGCCCGCGACATCCGTCTGCCGCATTCATCGATCGGGTATCGGATGCCTGCGGCCTATGCCGCGCACATGAACGCAACGGGTCGACCCTCGCCGAGGGTCTGGTCGCCGCTGGATGAAAGATCAGTGGCAGGTCACGACCGGCCGTGATTCCCTACAGTTTCGGGTAATCAAACTTCAGCGCCATCGACTTGGCCGGCAATCGAACAGGCTCGGCGAAACCCGACAGATCGGGCGGCGGATCACCCCGGGAACCACAGCATGCAGGGAATGCGGAGAGAGCCGTTGGCGATCAGACATGCCCCGTTTTATAATTACTGATATTCGTAATATAGTCGTGTATTGAATTTTTAAATTTCCTGCAGCCTGATTGGCGTTTGTTTTGGTATCAACAGCACCACCGAAGATTCGCCGTTCCAATGAATGCCGATCTCGGGATACGTGTCCATCACATCGGTTTGGAGAATCTTGTTTTCTTCGGATGCCGATCCGGTGTCCATATTGCCTTTAACTACATACGCGGCGTAAGAAAAGGCTCCCGACAGTGCATTTCCACAATCTTCTAATCTCGTGACGATTGCCATTTCGCCGCTGGGAGAAGCAATCCGGAGATCCTGTGACGTACATTGGGGAAATGCAGCAATCGCAACGAATAACAACGATAGGAACGCGGCACACAGCACGATGCCTATTAACAGCCCACGTAGGAAAGCCAGCATTCTATGCCTATTCCGGGTTACGAATATGCGGGAAATAATCCACCAGCGCAGGCAGGAAATTTTGATTTCGGGCGGTAGGGCGGCTCGTTGTTGTTGGCGGGACGTTATCGGAGAGCTTTACGCTCAGGATGTGGACGCGGCTGGCTCGATCTCGCCGTTACGGAGACAATCATCTCGCTCGTGTTGATATTTATATATTTGAATTTTTCAAAATCCTTGGTTACGGATACATCCATAGCAATGCTGAATTTGATTTGGGGGTCATTTTTTTTATCCACAAATAGGAATGAACTGAAAAACGATCTATACAATGCCGCAGCGCCCACTTGGATGTTCCCCCTGATTTCGGACGAACCCGATGCATCATTGGTCAGCGAGAGGAACCAACCTTCCGGAACCTGGGGAATGGAACGAATTGTCGCGCCGGTTATTTTCAACTCAAAATCGACGATCCGCTCGGTCTCGCCAATTTTGGCAAAGGGGACAGACAGCCATACTGTTTCGGATTGAGCAGACCGAGTTGTCACCGCGGCAAGCCCGAGCAGCAGGCATAGTATCAGGATTTTAGTGCGTTTCATCTGGGTGATCGCTCAGCATGGCCCATTACCGTTACAATGACCTGGACTTTCCCGAGGGCTCTCTTATCGCCAGTTAATACATCGAAAGCGTGCGGAGTAAGATCAATTACGATCTTGGGATCAGGCCGCAAAGGACGGATCACCATTCCATCCGGCCTTCTTTCGAAAGGCCCTGTGTCGTTTATGATGACATCCACCGATCTGCTCGGGTCGGATTGCAATTGGACGCGCACTTTATCTCCGATTTTGGCCCTATCTGATGTCATTGCGGCAGTTAAGCCGTTTGGATCGAATGTCCGTCCGCTCGCTGTCCTGTTTCCAGGTTGATTATAGAAGGTAGCGAAGCCTGTAAGTTCCCTTGTTTCGGCTACGGGCGCAAGAGTTTGTGCCTGCGCCGCTGGGACGATCAAGCGCAATATCGCATTCCCGATCCGCGATGACATCGGCTCGCCTGGATCGGTGTTGGCGGGCAGATCGTTGCCTGGCGGCTCAGGCGGCTGAGCCTGGGGCGGCGGTTCGGTCGGCACGGGCTGTTCCGCCGCCGCATCCGCCCGCCAGACCACCCGGACCGGCAATCGAATGGGCTCGGCGAAACCGGACAGATCGGGCGGCGGATCGCCCGGGAACCACAGCAGGCAGGGGATACGGAGATCGTCCATGGCCGGCTCAGCCTCCGGTGGGCGCGCCGGCCCACTCCGGGCTGATGCGGG
>PKWQ01000409.1 GCA_003133265.1 Acetobacteraceae bacterium | reverse complement strand
CAGCGTGAGGCGCGCGACGCCTACGACGCGATCGAGCAGGCCCGCGTGGAGACCGTCGGCGCGCGCAACATGACCGGCGTGTCCGCCAACCTGCGCGCCAAGCTGACCGAGGAATGCGAGGCCGAGGGCTACGACCGCATGACGCGGAAGGAGCAGATGCCGATCGCCGCGGCACTGGCCCTGCTGGCGCGCGAGCAGATGTCCGGCGAACCCCCGCCCGAACCGGCGCGCCGCGTGCTGGACCTCTGGCGTGACTCCCTGACCGAGGACGCCCGCTCCGCGCTGTCCGAGCTGGACAGCACCAAGGAGGACCAGCGCGCCTTCGCCCGCGCGGCGCGCAAGCTGCTCGCGGCGCTGGACCTGGCCGAGGCGGAAGCCGACGCCGAACCCGACGAGAACAAGGAAGACGGCGAAGACGGCGCGGAACAGTCCGGCCAGCAGGACAACTCCCAGGACGGCGAGGGTCAGTCCGAGTCCGACGCCGAAAGCATGCTGGGCGCCTCGCCCGAGGACATGGAGGGCGAGGCCGCCGACGACGACAGCGGCGAGGATGCCGAGGAAGACGCCGCCGCCGCCGAGGGCGACGACCGTCCGGGCGGCCCGCAGCAGCGCCGCGAGCGCAACCAGGCCGATTCAGAAGCCGGCTACCGCGCCTATACGCGGCTGCACGACGAGGAGACCGACGCCGAGGACCTCTGCGACGCCGACGAGCTTTCGCGCCTGCGCCAGCAGCTCGATCAGCAGTTGCAGCATCTGCAAGGCGTGATCTCCAAGCTCGCCAACCGGTTGCAGCGCAAGCTGATGGCGCAGCAGACCCGCGCCTGGGAGTTCGACCTCGACGAAGGCATCCTGGACGCCGGCCGGCTGGCGCGGATCGTCATCAACCCGATGCTGGCGCTGTCCTACAAGCGCGAGCTGGACACCGATTTCCGCGACACGGTGGTGACGCTGCTGATCGACAATTCCGGCTCCATGCGCGGCCGGCCGATCACGGTGGCGGCGATGTGCGGCGACATCCTGGCCCGCACGCTGGAGCGCTGCGCGGTGAAGGTGGAGGTGCTCGGCTTCACCACCCGCGCCTGGAAGGGCGGGCAATCGCGCGAGAAATGGGTGCAGGACGGCAAGCCGCGCAATCCCGGCCGGCTGAACGATCTGCGCCACATCGTCTACAAATCCGCCGACGCGCCCTGGCGGCGCGCGCGCAAGAATCTCGGCCTGATGCTGCGCGAAGGGCTGCTGAAGGAGAATATCGACGGCGAGGCGCTGCTCTGGGCCTATCGCCGCCTGCTCGGCCGCTCGGAACACCGGCGCATCCTGATGGTGATCAGCGACGGTGCGCCGGTGGACGACAGCACGCTGTCGGTCAATCCGGGCAACTACCTGGAGAAGCACCTGCGCGAGGTGATCCACGACATCGAGAGCCGCGACATGGTGGAGCTGATCGCCATCGGCATCGGCCACGACGTAACGCGCTACTACCGCCGCGCGGTGACCATCGTGGACGCCGAGGAGCTGGGCGGCACGATGATGAAGAAGCTGACCGAGCTGTTCGACGAAGACGCGATGACCGCCTGGGGCCGCGAATCGGCGGAGCGGTCGGCGCTGGTGATGTAGTCGGCCGCCTCGCGTATCGGCCCGGCCGGGAAAACTGGTGCTGCTGCAGAGATTCGAACTCTGGACCTCTCCCTTACCAAGGGAGTGCTCTACCACTGAGCTACAGCAGCGCCGGGAGCCATCGGGCGGCGGGGTATAGCCTCCTCTCCCGCCTGGACGCAAGCGCCCCACCGCGATTTCCGGGACTTGACGCGACGGCGTGGAGGACAATTCTTCGACCCATGCAGAAAGACCCACCGCCACGTCCCGCACCCGACCGGACCGGCCCCACGCTCACGGATCGGGCGCTGGCCGACAAGCAGGCAAGGCAGGCACGCCAGGCGGCGGCGTTGCGGACCAATCTGCGCAAGCGCAAGGAGCAGTCCCGGGTACGCGAGGCCGCCGAACCGAAGCCCGACTAGCCCCATGAACTAGCCGGCGGCTACGCCGCCACCGCCGGGCGATGCACCATCCGCCGGTGGTCCAGCATCCCGCCAAACGCCGCCAGCGCCACGAAACCGGCCAGGATCAGCAGCGGGTCCAGCCACCAATGGCCGGGCCAAAGCCGGAACGCCGCACTCGCCCCCCAGGACAGGAACAGGCCCAGGCAGAATACCTCCAGGCTGTGCCGGCCGATCGCGGCCAGCCAGCGGAACAGGGGGCGGTGCATCCAGTCCGCGTCCCTCGGCAGCAGCATGCCCACGGTCCAGGCCAGCGCCAGCGCATGCAGCACCCTGAGCGGCGCCAGCCCCTCCTTGCCGGTGACCAGCGTGTCCTCGGGCAGCAATGCCGGCCACGGGGCAAAACCGTACCAGGACAGCCGCAACGCCAGCCCCAGCAGCAGGATCGGCACCGCCACGGCAAAGCCCCAGCGCCAGCGCGGCAGCGCGCGGCCGTGATACAGCGCCCGGCGGCCGAGCCAGGCGCCGGTGAGATACAGCATCTGCCAGGCGAAGGGGTTGAAGCCGATCCCGGTGTCCGGCCCCAGGCTGGGCGGCCAGAGCGGGAGCAGCCAGGCGGCGGCATACAGCGCCACGGCGGCAAGCAGCGCCCGGTCGCCATAGCGCGCCTCCAGCGCCGCGAAGCCGGGCAGCAGCAGCATGCACCAGATGAACACCGGCAGGATGCCCATGAAGGCGGGCTGATACAGCATGGTCAGCGCGGCGGGGATCGCGTGCAGCGGATCGGTCAGCATGAAGCCCCAGCCCAGCCCCTCGGCTTCATCGGGGAAGCGGCGGCTCATTCCGGCCAGCGTGACCATGACCCCGAACAGCAGGACCACCAGCAGATGGATGCGATACAGCCGCAGCGTCCGCCGCAGCAAGTCAGCACTCCCCGCCCGCCAGCCCTGGCGCGCCGCCTTGCGGGCGAACACGCTGCCCAGCGTGAAGCCGGAGAGCAAGACGAACTGTTCCGAGCTGTCCGACAGCCCCCATGCGCCGTGGATGAACCAGCCGCCGATGAACGAGCCGAAGGCGTGGCTCATGAAAATGGTCAGCTGCAACCAGCCGCGCACGATGTCCATGCGGGTGTCGCGGGGCGGGCGGGCCGGCACATGGAATGGGGGCACGGTCATACGATACTCGAACTAGGTTCGCTCTCCTGCTCTGTCCACCATACAGGGCCGACGTTACATCGTTTGCCCCAGCCGGCCGGCTGGGCTAGGAGGGCCAATCCTCACACGGCCGTTATTCGGAGTCCCAAACACGATGCCCGTGATGTCCGACCGTTGGATCCGCCGCATGGCGCAGGACCATGCCATGATCGACCCCTTCGTCGAGACGCAGAAGCGTGACGGGGTGATCAGCTTCGGCCTGTCCAGCTATGGCTACGACGCCCGTGTGGCCGACGAGTTCAAGATCTTCACCAACGTCGACAGCGCGGTGATCGACCCCAAGGCGTTCAGCCCGGCCAGCTTCGTCGACCGGCGGACCGACGTCTGCATCATCCCGCCGAACAGCTTCGCCCTGGCGCACACGATCGAGTATTTCCGCATCCCGCGCGATATCCTGGTGGTCTGCCTGGGTAAATCGACCTATGCCCGCTGCGGCATCATCGTCAACGTCACCCCGCTGGAGCCGGAATGGGAGGGGCAGGTGACGATCGAGATCAGCAACACCACCCCGCTGCCGGCGAAAATCCACGCCAACGAGGGGATCTGCCAGTTCCTGTTCCTGCAAGGCAACGAGCCGTGCGAGACCAGCTACGCCGACAAGGCCGGCAAATACATGGGGCAACGCGGCGTGTCGCTGCCGAGGATGGGCTGAGCGATGGACAGCATTCGCATCCGTGGCGGCAAGCCGCTGTCGGGCCGGATCGCCATCGGCGGGGCCAAGAACGCCGCCCTGCCGCTGATGACCGCCGGGCTGCTGACCGAGCAGCGCCTGGTGCTGGAGAATGTCCCGCAGCTCGCCGACATCAGCACCATGGCCAGCCTGCTCGCCCAGCACGGCATCGCCGTCGACAACGTGACCGATGACGGACGCAGCCTCTCGCTCGGCGGCGCCATCAGCAATACCGAGGCGCCGTACGACATCGTGCGCAAGATGCGCGCCTCGATCCTGGTGCTGGGGCCGCTGCTCGCCCGCGTCGGCGAGGCGCGGGTCTCGCTGCCCGGCGGCTGCGCCATCGGCACCCGCCCGGTCGATCTGCACCTGAAGGGGCTGGAGCAGATGGGCGCGCGGATCGACCTCGACGGCGGCTATATCCACGCCAGCGTGCAGGGCCGGCTGCGCGGGGCGACCATCGTGCTGCCCTTCGCCTCGGTCGGCGCCACCGAGAACCTGCTGATGGCCGCCGCCCTGGCGGACGGGCAGACGGTGCTGGCGAACGTGGCGCGCGAGCCGGAGATCACCGACCTCGCCGACTGCCTGGTGGCGATGGGCGCGCGGATCGCCGGCATCGGCACCGACCGGCTGACCATCGAGGGCGTGGACGCGCTGCACGGCGCGACGCACCGGATCATCCCCGACCGGATCGAAACCGGCACCTATGCCTGCGCCGCCGCGATCACCGGCGGCGAGGTGCGGCTGGTGAACGCGCGGCTGGACCATCTGGGCGCGGTTGCCCGCACGCTGCGCGAGGCCGGCGTGGAAATGACCGAGGAAGCCGACGGGCTGCTGGTCCGCCGGGCGAACGGGCTGCACGGCGTGGACGTGATGACCGAGCCCTATCCGGGCTTCCCCACCGACATGCAGGCCCAGTACATGGTGCTGATGTCGGTCGCCGAGGGTGCGGCGATGGTCACCGAGACCATCTTCGAGAACCGCTTCATGCATGTCCCGGAACTGAACCGGATGGGTGCCAGGATCAACGTCCACGGCGCTTCCGCCATCGTGCGCGGGGTCTCGGCGCTGTCGGGCGCGCCGGTGATGGCGACCGACCTGCGCGCCTCGGTCTCGCTGATCCTGGCCGGGCTGGCGGCCAAGGGAGAGACGGTGGTGAACCGCGTCTATCACCTCGATCGCGGCTACGAGGCGGTGGAACAGAAGCTCGCGGCCTGCGGTGCGGACATAGAACGTCTGAGCAGGTAAGGCTTCCGGGCGCGCCGCCGCTGGTGTACTCCCCACCGGCTTGTTGAAGGAAACCGCATGACCGCCCCGTACACGGCCGCCGCCCTGGCACCGGACGCGACCGGCCCGCTGATCCTGGCGTTGCCGAAGGGACGCATCCTGACCGAGTGCGGGCCGCTGCTGGCGCGCGCCGGCATCGTGCCGGCCGGGGACTATATCGACGAGGACAGCCGCCGGCTGCGCTTCCCGACCCAGGACCCCGGCCTGGACGTGGTGCGGGTGCGGCCGTTCGACGTCGCCACCTTCGTTGCCTTCGGCGCGGCGCAGCTCGGCATCTGTGGCGCCGACGTGCTGATGGAATTCGACTATCCGGAAATCTACGCCCCGCTCGATCTCGGCATCGGCGGCTGCCGCATCTCGGTGGCCGAACCCGCCGCCACCGCCGGCAGCGACGATCCGCACCGCTGGTCGCGCGTCAGCGTGGCGACGAAATACCCCACCATCGCCAAGCGCCACTTCGCCGCGCGCGGAGTGCATGCCGACGTGGTGCATCTGAACGGCGCGATGGAACTGGCCCCGACGCTGGGGCTGGCGCGGCTGATCGTCGATCTGGTGGCCACCGGCTCGACCCTGAAGGCGAACGGGCTGGTGGAGACCGAGGTGATCGACCACATCACCAGCCGGCTGATCGTCAACCGCACCGCGCTGAAGACCCAGCCGGAAGTGATCGGCGCCTGGATCGCCCGCTTCCGCGCCGCGCTGGAAAGCGCGTGATCCGGCTCTCCACCGCCGACACGGCGTTCGAGGCCGCGTTCGCCGCCCTGCTGGAGCAGGCGCGCGAGACCACCCTGCGGGTCGATCAGGCGGTGGCGGAGATCATCGCCGAGGTGCGCGCGCGCGGCGATGACGCGGTGATCGACTATACGCGCCGCTTCGACCGGCTGAGCCTGACCCCGGCGCGGCTGCGCATCACCGCCGAGGAAATCGACGCCGCCGCGGCCTCGATCCCGGCGCCGCTGATGGCGGCGCTGGATCTGGCGGCGGAGCGGATCGAGACCTTCCATCGCGCCCAGATGCCGACCGATCTTCGGATGACCGACGCGGCCGGGCTGACGCTCGGGATGCGCTGGGGCGCGCTGGACGCGGTCGGGCTGTATGTGCCGGGCGGCAAGGCCGCCTATCCGTCGTCGGTGCTGATGAACGCCCTGCCCGCGCGGGTCGCCGGCGTCTCGCGCATCGCGATGTGCGTGCCCACGCCGGACGGGGTGCTGAACCCGCTGGTGCTGGCGGCGGCGCGGCGGGCGGGCGTTTCGGAAATCTACCGCATCGGCGGCGCGCAGGCAGTGGCGGCACTGGCCTGGGGCACCGGCACAATCGCGCCGGTGGACCGCATCGTCGGGCCGGGCAACGCCTATGTGGCGGAGGCCAAGCGCCAGGTGTTCGGCCGCGTCGGCATCGACAACATCGCCGGCCCCTCGGAAGTGGTGATCCTGGCCGATGCCGCCAACGACCCGCGCCGGGTCGCCGTCGATCTGCTGGCGCAGGCCGAGCACGATGAGGCCGCGCAATCCATCCTGATCACCGACGATGCCGATTTCGCCGACGCCGTGGTGGCGGCCGTCGCCGCCGAGCTGCCCACCCTGCCCCGCGCCGCCATCGCCGGAGCGAGCTGGGCGGCGCATGGCGCGGTGATCCTGGTGCGCGACTGGGACGAGGCGACGCGGCTGGTCGACCGGCTGGCGCCGGAGCACCTTCAGATCATGGTGCCGGAGCCCGAGGCGCTGTTCGCGCGCATCCGCCATGCCGGCGCCGTCTTCTTCGGCGCCTTCTGTCCGGAAGCGGTGGGCGACTATGTCGCCGGGCCGAACCATGTGCTGCCCACCGGTCGCACCGCGCGCTTCGCCTCCGGCCTGTCGGTCTACGATTTCCTCAAGCGCACCACCTGGATGAAAGCAGACGCGGCATCGCTGGCCCGCATCGGGCCGGCCGGCGTGGCGCTGGCAGAGGCCGAGGGGCTGCAGGCGCACGGCCGCAGTATCGCGCTGCGTCTGGCACAGAATTCGCCGCCCTGATCCGCGTTACTTGACCTGGGCGTGACCGGGCTTGACCTTACGAGGGCGGACCATCATGTTCCGCCCAGAATCGCAACACTTGAATGAGGACTGATGTCCAAAGAAGAGATGATCGAATTCAGCGGAACGGTGATGGAGCTACTGCCCAACGCCATGTTCCGCGTGAAGCTCGAAAACGAACACACGATCCTCGCGCACACCAGCGGCAAGATGCGCAAGAACCGCATCCGCGTGCTGGCCGGGGACCGCGTGAATGTCGAAATGACCCCCTACGACCTGTCCAAAGGCCGGATCACTTTTCGGTTCAAGTGACTCGCCCTACCCTGATCCTGGCCTCCGCAAGCCCGCGACGGCTCGCGCTGCTGGCGCAGATCGGGATCGCGCCAGACCGCGTTCTGGCCACCGATATCGACGAATCCCCCCTGAAAGACGAGATGCCGCGCCCGCTGGCGCAGCGTCTGGCGCGCGCCAAGGCCGCTGCCGCCAGCGCGCCGGGCGCGTATGTGCTGGTGGCCGACACCGTGGTCGCGCTCGGCCGGCGGGTGCTGCCGAAGGCCGAGACGGTCGAGCAGGCCCGGCATTGCCTGAACCTGCTGTCGGGCCGGCGGCACACGGTGATGACCGCCCTGGTGCTCGCCAAGCCCGACGGTAAATGCAGCGAACGGCTGGTGGAGAGCGTCGTCGGCTTCGCCCGGCTGACGCCGCAGCAGATCGACGCCTACCTGGCGGCCGGCGAGTGGCACGGCAAGGCCGGCGGCTACGCCATCCAGGGTCAGGCGGCGAGCTTCGTGCGCTTCATCTCCGGCAGCTATTCCAACGTCGTCGGCCTGCCGCTGTACGAGACGGCGCAGTTGCTGCGCGGCCAGGGCTGGGCAATCCCGTGATACGGATCCTCGCGACCTCCAGCCCCGGCGAAGTGCGGGTGGCGGTCGCGGATGAAGACACGCTGCTGGACTACGCGATCGGCCGCCCCGGCGCGCCGGACGGCGTGGGAGACCTATATCGCGGCCGCATTCTGTCGGTGGTACCGGCAATGGCCGGCGCGTTCGTCGCCCTGGACGGCGCGGACGGCTTCCTGCCGGACAGCGAGGGCGCCGCGGGACAGAGCGAAGGCACAATGCTGGGCGTGCGCGTCACCCGCGCCGCGCAAGGTGGCAAGGGACCACGGCTGACCGCGCGGCTGGACGCGGCGGAGCAGGCATTGGCCGGCCCCGGACCGGTGGCGCTGCTGCGGCGCGGGCCAGGGCCGGTGGAGCGGCTGGCGCGGCTCTATCCCGACGCGCCGGTGCTGGCCGACGATGCCGGCCTGGCCGCCGAGTTGCGCCCGGTACTGGGCGCGCGGGTAACCGTGATGCACGCCGCGCTCGACGAGACGCTGGCCGAGCAGATCGAGGCGCTGGAACGCCCGGACGCCGCGCTGCCCGGCGGCGCGCACATGAGCGTGCATCCGACCCC
>PKWQ01000469.1 GCA_003133265.1 Acetobacteraceae bacterium | reverse complement strand
CGGGATGGTCTGCTTCGCTTCGCTCAAGCGCTTGGCGATTGTCCGGCGCATGCTGCTGTTCGGGATTTCCTCGTAAGCAGAAGACGCCACGGAGGCTGCGGCGGGTACGGCGCTCACAGCCGTGGCTTGCGCCGCTTCAACGTCGAGCTTGACGATCCGCCCGCCGGGGCCCGAACCCCTGATCCGGGCCAAATCCACGCGGCGCTCTGCGGCCATTCGCCGCGCCAGGGGGCTGGCCAGGATCCGTCCCGATGCGGTCATCGGCGCGGCAGCCGCAACTGACGCGACGGCGGACGCCGCAACAGGCGGCGCGGCAGGTGACGCAGCAGGGGCTGGCACTGCCTTCGCGGCAGGCGCCGCAGCCATAGCCTGGGTCAAGGCGGACGATGTCTCGCCCGGCGCGAGCAGCAATGCGATGGTCGCATCGACTTTGACGTTTTGCGATCCGTCGGGAAAGAATATCTTGCCCAACACACCTGCGTTCTGGGCCTCCAGCTCGACGACGGCCTTGTCGGTCTCGACCTCGAACAGAATTTCTCCCGCCTCGACGGTCTCGCCTTCCTTCTTCAACCAGCGCGCGATATTGCCCTGCGTCATGGACGGGGAAACGGCCGGCATTCGTATCTCTATTGGCACTTCTCTCTCCTCAAAGCTTGAGCCTGTCAGCGATCCGGAAAAGCCGGATGCCAGAGGCGATGATCGGATTCTTTTTCGTAGGCCTTGCCCAGGGGGTAGCTCACCAGTTCCAGCTGCATGCCCCAGGGGGACAGAAAGTAGACCCAGGTCTGGCCCGCGCTGGCATTCTTGGACAGCGTCGGCTCGCCCAGAATGCGTACGCCACGGGCCTTGAGGTAGGCCAGCGCCTGGTCCATGTCGTCGACGTAAAAGGCCAGGTGATGCCCGCCGACGTCGCTGTTCTTCGGCTGCTGACGGTTCTGATCCGGGGCCTGGTATTCGAAGATCTCGAAATTCGATCCGGACTTGCAACGCAGGAACTTCAGCCGTCTCATCACGGCGCGCGGATGCACATTGAGATGCTCCTGCATCCAGTCGCCGTCGGCGGCAAACGGTCCGAGATCGTAGAAGGGCTCGCAGCCGATCACGTTGACGAAGAAGTCCACCGCCTGCTGCAGATCGGGGACAGTGAAACCGATATGGTCTGTCCCTTGAAGCCCGGGCAATCCTTGCTGGCTCACGACAGCGGCCTCCCCATCTCGGCCATCATGGCTGCGAAGCCGACCTTGATTTCCTCCAGGCCGACAAAGGCCGCGCGCTCCAGGACCTTGGAGACACTGGGCGAGGCTTCGCCGCCGCGGATGCGTGCCACCGGCTGATCGAGATGGTCGAAATAGCGGCGCTGCACTTCGTCGGTCAGCATCGCGCCGTAGGAAGCGGTGAGCGGGCTTTGCTCGAGCACCACGACATTGTTGGTCTTCGTGACGCTGGCGCCGATGGTTTCCCAGTCTATGCCCGCCCGGTCGAGCGAACGCAGGTCGATCACCTCCACGTCAAGGCCCATTTCCTCGGCCGCCTGGATCGCCAGCGGGGTCATGGCCAGATAGGTGAGTACCGTGAAGGCCGAGCCGGTTCTCACGACCTTGGCTTTGCCCAGCGGAATGTAGTAATCGACATCCTCCAGCGGCCCCTGACCGCTGGTGTTGTAGAGCGCGACATGCTCGATCATCAGCACCGGGTCTTCGCACAAGAGCGCGCTGTTCATCAGTCCCACATAGTCGAATGGCGTCGAGGGCGCGACGATGCGCCAGCCCGGCCACATCGCGTACAGGCCTGCAGGATCCATGGAATGCTGGGAGCCGTAGCCAGTGCCGATGGCCACCTTGGTTCTCAGCACCAGCGGCATCCGGGTCTCTCCGCCGAACATGTGGCGGGCCTTGGCGATCTGGTTGAAGACCTGGTCCGCGGCGACCAGGGCGAAGTCGGGATACATGAACTCGACCACGGGACGGTAAGTGCCTTCCATGGCGACCCCGCCAGCCAGACCGACGAAGCCTTGCTCGGCAATCGGGCTGGGCACGATACGGTCGGGGAATCGGGCGGCCAAGCCGCGGGTCGCACCGTTGGTGCCGCCCTTGAGCTGGTGGATGTCCTCGCCGATAACGAAGTAGCGCGCGTCCTGCTCCATCCGCCGCCCCATCACCTGGGCCACGACGTCGATGAACTTGACTTCGCCGACCGCTGCGCTTGCGGTCTCCAGCTCCTCGAAGCGCGCGCCGGCGAACTCGGAGAGATCCCCGCGCAGGCCTTCGTCGCGGAACTCAGGCTTGGGCCAGAGGCTGGGGACGATGCGGCGTTTAGGCCCATCCATTTCGGTGAGCCGCCCGACGGCTTCCTGCATGGCGTTCTGGGCGTTGGCCCGAATCGCCGCGTCTTCCTCTGCGCTCAGCCAGTGGCGAGCGATCATTTCCTTGGCGATGCGCTGCAAGGGGTCGCGTTCGCGCCAGGAGGCCTCTTCTTCCTTGCTGCGATAGCCGAAGGCGCTGCCGGGAATTCCGCCGCCGTGATGGAAGAAGCGATAGGTCTCGGCCTCGATGATGGTCGGACCCTTGCCCGAACGCATCTCAACCAGCGCCATCTGGGTGGCCAGGCGCACCGCCACCGGGTCCATGCCGTCGACGCGGTAGGCCGGAATTCCGTAAGCCAGGCCGCGCGAGGACATGCGCGTTTCCCGCGTTTCCTCCTTGACAGTGGTGGACACCGCGTAGCCGTTGTTCTCGATGAAGAAACAGATCGGCAGGTTCCACAAGGCCGCGAGATTCATCGACTCCGGGACCGCGCCGATATTGACCGCGCCGTCGCCGAAGAAGGTGAAGGCGACATGACCCTGCCCTTGGCGCTTCTTGGCCCAGGCCACGCCGTTGGCGATCGGCACCCCGCCGCCGACGATGGCGTTGGTGCCCAGCGCGCCGGCCTCTTCCCAGCGCAGGTGCATGGAGCCGCCGCGGCCCTTGCAGAAGCCGTCGGCCAGGCCGAGGATCTCGGCCAGGGTGCGGTACAAGAACTGCCTCACCTGGCCCGGAATAGGCTCCTTGCGCGGATCGTAGTCGGCCGGGTCGATGTGGCGCAGGCCCTTGGCGAGGAACTGGTGGTGGCCACGGTGGCTGCCGGTGATCTGGTCGCCCGAATGGAGTTCCGACATGACCCCGACGGCGCCGCCGTCCTGGCCGATGCTCGAATGGGCGGGGCCATGAATCAGACCCTGCCCGTCCAGTTCGAGTACCGTCTCCTCGAAGGCGCGCACGACGTGCAGGTGGTGCAGCATCTGCAACAAGGCATCAGCGCCCAATTCGTCCCAGTCCTTCGCAGTGGAGCGTATCTCCTGCCACGGCGCTTGCGGCGTCAGCTTGATGATCTTCGGCATTCCGTTTCCCTTCGTTGGTTTTTGCCAGCCGCCTGCATCAGAAGGCGGCTGCTAAGACTGTTACCCCAGTGAAAACTGGTCATGAAAGTCCGTCGTTGACTTTGACGTTTTCCGACTTGATATCGAGGCCGGAAGCCTTCGCTTGCATCAGCAGCAGGGTCGAAAAATCCTCCTCGGTGTGGCCGTTGCCCATCTGGGCCTGGATCAGATCGCGAGTGATGGAGGCCAGGGGCATCGGCACCTCAAAACGGCGCCCGGCGTTCAGCCCAAGATCCATGTCCTTGCGCATCAGGTACGGGGTGAAGGTCACCTTGAAATCGAGGTTGACAAAGGCTGGCGTCTTGTAGCGCGAGAACACCGAACCCATCACGCTCTTGTTGATGAAGTCGAGGAAGGCGTGGCGCGGCAAGCCGGCTTTCTCGGCCAGCACCGTGATCTCGGCCAGCGATTGGGTGACCACGCCGAGGTACACGTTGTGGCAGATCTTGGCGATGCGCGCGAGTTCGCCCTCGCCGACATAGCTCACGCTGTTGGGCGCGATGGCGTCGAGGAAAGGCATACAGGCATCGGATATTTCCTTTGGTCCGGAGGTGACGAAGCTGAGCTTGCCGGCCTTGATCACCTTGGCATTGCCGGAAACCGGCGCTGCCAGCATTTTGGTGCCGAATTTCGCCAGTGCCTCGCGCAGCTCCGCCGAGCCTTCCAGCGAGATCGAGGTGGACTCGACCAGGATGGCCGGTCCCTTGCCGCCATTCCCGTACAGCCCCTTGGCCCCGAGCAGCACTTCCTTCAGGTCGTCGTAGGTGGCGACCATGGTGAACACGATGTCGCAGCCGGAGAGATCGGAGAGATCGCCCGCGATCTTGGCGCCGTAAGCGGCGAGCGGCTCGGCCTTGGCGCGGGTGCGGTTCCAGACCACGATGTCGCAACCGGCCTTGGCAAGCTTCGCAGCCATCTCATAGCCCATGCGCCCTGCGCCGATCCAGCCGATTTTGGTTTTGTTCATGTTTACAGTATTCATTTGAGTTCTTTGGTTGAGAGCGTTTGGTAAAGATTGTTTGGAGAGCCTGTCGGTCAGTAGCGGTTCGCGATCGGCAGTTCTTCCGCCGGGAACAGCGTGATGATTTGCGCACCGCGCGGCGTCACCACGACCTCTTCCTCGATGCGAGCGGCGGAGAAACCGTCGGTCGCCGGGCAGTAGGTTTCCACCGCGAACACCATGCCCACCTGCAGCTCCATCGGATCTTTCAGGGAGGTCAGGCGCGAGATGATGGGGCGCTCGTGCAGCCCGAGACCCAGGCCGTGGCAGAAGTTGAGACCGAATGCCTCCATCTCGGTCGCGACGCCGATTTCATGGCAGGTCGGGAAAGCCAGGGCGATCTTGTCGGTGCTGACGCCGGGCTTGATCAGATCTATGGCCCGGTCCATCCATTCGCGCGCCTTCTTGTAGGCGGTGAACTGCGGCGGCGTGGCGCGGCCGACGTTGAAGGTCCGGTAGTAACAGGTGCGGTATCCCATGAAGGAGTGGATGATGTCGAAGAAGGCCTGGTCGCCGGGCCGGATGATGCGGTCGGTGAAGTTGTGTGGATGCGGACAGCAGCGCTCGCCGGAGATCGCGTTGATCGCCTCGACGCAGTCGGACCCCATCTCGTAAAGGCGCTTGTTGGCCAACGCCACGACCTGGTTTTCGCGGATGCCGGGCTTCAAGGCCTCGTAGATGTCCTGGTACACGCCGTCGACCATGGCCGCCGCCATGTTGAGCAGGGTGATCTCGTCGGCGCTCTTGATCTGGCGCGCGTCCAGCATCACCTGCTGGCCGTCGCGCACCTCGATGCCGAGCTTCTGCAGCTCGAACAGCATCGGCGGCTCCACCACGTCGATGCCCAACGGCATGTTGGACATGCCTTCGGCGTCGAGAACGGCCTTGATTTCGAGGGCCGCATTGCGGAACAATCCGGCATCACTGGGAACGGCGCCGCGCAGGCCCAGGAGGCCGGCCTTGCAGTGGTCCGGCTCCAGCCAGGACGCGTTCAGTTGGTGGTGTTTGGCGGCCGAACCGAAGTCCCAGATGTAGGGGTCGCCGCTGCCGGTCAGCAGCGAGTAGCGGGTCAGCTTGTCGCGCGCCCATTCGCCGATGACGGTGCTGGTGGTGTAGCGGATGTTGTGCTGGTCGAAGCAGAGCAGGGCGCCCAGGTCGGATTTCGCCAGGGCCTGACGCACCCGCGCCAGCCGGTAATCGTGCAGGCGGCGGAAATTGATGCGCTCCTCGAAATCCACCTGCATATGGCCCGGCGCCTGGATCGGGCGGTCCCACTGGTGGCCTGGGTCGATGTCGTCCAGCCGGATGATCTTCGGTTCCTTGGATCTTGCCATGTCGCTTCTCCTTTATGCTTACTGCCGGGGTCCATCGCCTGCATTCAGATGGAATGCATTGTAGACGGCTGAGGAATCATTGAGCAAGCAAGGACGGCAGTTCGCGCAGGCATGGCCGAGCGATTTTTCTAGTGTATGGTCAGACCTCCATCGACGGCAAGGATTTGGCCGGTGACATAGCTCGAACTGTCCGAGGCGAAGAAGAGGAAGGCCGGCGCCACCTCCTCCGGCTCGGCCCAGCGCCCGAGCGGAATGCGCTCCAGGTACCGGTCCTTGAAGCGTTCGTCGGTGCGGATGACCTCGGTCATGGGTGTCGCCGCACCGGGAGCGATGGCATTCACCGTGATGCCGTACCTGCCGAGTTCCTTCGCCGCAGACTTGGTCATCCCGGCCAACGCCGACTTGGCAGCGCTGTAGTTGATCTGGCCGACCGTGCCGAGCAAGCCGGCGCTCGAGGTGACGTTGATGATGCGGCCATACTTGCGTTCCATCATGCCCTTCACCACCGCATTCAGGAAATAGAAGCTGCCGTTCACATGCACATCGAGGACGATTCGCCATTGCTCATCGGTCATCTTGTGCAACATGGCCGGGCGGGTGATGCCGGCGTTGTTCACGAGGA
>PKWQ01000453.1 GCA_003133265.1 Acetobacteraceae bacterium | reverse complement strand
TCCACGGCGGCGGCCTCTCGGGCCAGGCCGGCGCGCTGCGCCACGGCATCGCCCGTGCACTTCTGGAGGCCGGCGACGACTACCGCGCCGAGCTCAAGAAGGAAGGCCTCCTGCGTCGCGACCCGCGTATGGTCGAGCGCAAGAAGTACGGTAAGGCGAAGGCGCGACGCAGCTTCCAGTTCAGCAAGCGCTAACGGGCTTTTCCTCGTTGCAATGCAGAGGGGCGGTCCTGTCGGGGCCGCCCCTCTTGCATTTTACCGCCCCGAAAGGGGACGATGCCGCACCAAGCGCAAGGAGGGCCAGCGATGGCCGGCAACAGACCCAGGGTGTTCATCGACGGCGAGGCCGGGACCACCGGCCTTGGCATCCGTGACCGGCTGCGCGCGCTGGCCGGGGTCGAGTTGCGCAGCCTGCCGGCCGAGCACCGAAAGGATGTCGCCGCGCGCCGCGACATCATGGCCGAGGTGGATCTGGTGGTGCTGTGCCTGCCCGACGACGCAGCGAAGGAATCGACCGCGCTGGCCGAGGGGCTGGGCGCCGCCGCGCCGAAGCTGCTGGACGCCAGCACCGCGCACCGGGTGCATCCGGATTGGGCCTATGGCTTTGCGGAAATGCTGCCCGGCCAGGCCGAGAAGATCGCCGCCGCCGCCAAGGTGGCCAATCCCGGCTGCTATCCCACCGGCGCCATCGCGCTGATCCGCCCGCTGGTCGATGCGGGCCTGCTGCCGGCGGACTACCCGCTGACCATCAACGCCGTCAGCGGCTATTCCGGCGGCGGCAAGTCGATGATCCAGGCGCATGAGGCCAGCGGCGGCCCGGCGTTCGAGTTGTATGCGCTCGGGCTGGAGCACAAGCATGTGCCGGAGACGCAATTATATGGCGGCCTGACCCGGCGCCCGATCTTCGTGCCCTCGGTCGGGCATTTCCGCCAGGGCATGCTGGTCTCGATCCCGCTGCATCTGGACACGCTGGCGGGCAAGCCGACCGGCGAAGATCTATGCGCCGTGCTGGGGGCGCGCTACAAAGGCTGCGCGCTGGTGTCGGTGCAGGCGCCGCCATCCGACGGCAAGCTGGAGCCGGAGGCGCTGAACGACACCGATCGCCTGGAACTGCGCGTGTACGCCAACGCGGCATACCGCCAGGCGGTGCTGGTGGCGCGGCTGGACAATCTCGGCAAGGGCGCCTCGGGCGCGGCGGTGCAGAATATCGGTTTGATGCTTGGTATCGACAGACCGGAACTGGCGACGAATTCAGCGGAGGAAGTAGCGGCGCATGGATGATTTTTCCGTCTCCCTGCGGGGACCGATATTCTCGTTCGAGGGCCACACCCCGCGCATCGCGCCCGACGCCTTCATCGCGCCGACCGCGGCGGTGATCGGCAATGTGGAGATCGGCGCGCGCTCCGGCGTGTGGTTCAACTGCGTGCTGCGCGGCGATACCCATGTGATCCGCATCGGCGCCAACTGCAACATCCAGGACGGTACCATCATCCACGTCGAAGGCACCGAACTCGCCACCCTCATCGGCGACGACGTCAGCATCGGCCACGCCGCGATCGTGCATGCCTGCACCCTGAAGAACCGCGCCTTCGTCGCCATGGGTGCGACGGTACTGAATGGCGCGGTGATCGAGGAAGGCGGCATGCTCGGCGCCGGCAGCCTGCTGCCGCCGGGCAAGGTGATCGGCCCGAACGAGCTATGGGTCGGCTCCCCGGCCCGGCTGAAGCGGGTGATGTCGGCGGAAGAACGGGCGGGCTGGGACGAGACCGCCGTGCATTACGCGAAACTGGCGGCGCGGTTCAGGGCGGGGCTGCGCGGGCTGGGCTAGTTGAAGGCCTCGCGTCCCCTGATCGGCAGCGTCTCGCTTCGATCTCCCCGAGCATTTGCGGATATGGGACTGGGATCAATCCGGTCTGCCACCAAGCCTCGGCCAGGCATTGGGCGGCAGATCCGCAAGCAGCCCCTCGGCGTAGTTCTGCTGACCTAAAGAGCCGGTCTCCTTCACCCGGATCAGATGCACGGTGTCCGCGACAACAAGATGCGGGATCCCGGCCCATAGGGTCGTCATATTCCAGGACCAATCTTCGATCCCGAGGCCGCGGCTCCGGTCGACCGCCAAATACGGGTGGCGCAGATGCACCTCGCGCCGCGTGAACGCATTGGCGGTCCAGATATTATTCAGGAACAAAATATTGCGGTCGAAATCAGATGCTCTGCTGGAGCCATGTGTCATGTGAAAGGACTGCGTAATGGGATGCGGCACTTCATTAACGGAATGGCGATCGAAGTCGGTCTCGGAAAAATAATAGAGGCTCTGGGGATGCCAGATCGCTTCAGCCGGCGCCCCGGGAGCAGTCGCCGCCTTGTGGGCAAGGCGCAGCCAATCGGCGCCCCACAGGTCGTCGCCATCCAGGAAGGCCAGGAAGGCGCCGCGTGCCGAAGACACGCCGGCGTTGCGGGCCAGGCCGGGGTCGCCGACCGAGACCTCCTCGATGGCCTCCAGCCAGGCCCCGCGCGTGGCCACCAGAGTGCGGGTTAGGTCGTCGGCCCGGTCGAGCATGGCCCGCGCCTCGACCGCCAGCCCGGCGGAGCGGGCCGTGTCAACCAGGTCGCGCAGCGAGGCGAGAGCCGGCAGAGCCAAGGCGCCTTCACGATGGAAGATCACCGTTACGGTAATGTCGGGTGGGGTGTTCATGAGAGACCGAAAATTTGAGCAGCCATGCGTGCGTGGTTCGCCGGTGCATGCCGCGCCATGATTTGCGTCAAGGCCGCCTGCGCCATGGACGTTGCCTGATCGGCGGTGAAACTGGCTACCTGTCCGAGCGCCTCGGCAAACGCCGCGGCGGTCTCGGCCGTGGTTTGCGCGGGCTGGACGAAGAGTGCGGCCTGGTCATCAAGGGTATCGCGTAGGCCGCCGACATCGGCCAGCGCCATCGGGATGGCATGCTGGCTCATCTCCAGCACAATGTTTGGCATCCCCTCGAACTGGCTGGTGAAGACGAACCCGTCATAGGCGGCGAAATCGGCGTTATCGATATTTTCCAGAACCCCGCGATAGAAAATATTCGGCAACGCCAGCCCGAGATCTTCCAGGGTCCCATCGACAGGCCCGAAGATCTCGAACCGCTCTTCCGGGCAAAGGGCGGCCAGCGCGCCGAGGATCGCGGTACCCTTGAAGGACTCGACCCGGGAAACCCATGCCCAGCAGCAGGGCCGCGCTACCGCTGCAATCCGCTCGCGCCTTGCGGCGAGCCGCGCGGCGAACACTGACTCCGGCACTGGCTGGATACGGGCAGGCAGCACCGCGATGCCCGGTCCTGGCAGGCCGCCGTACAATCTTTTCAAGGTTGCGGCCATCGGCGCGTTGTCGGTCAGGGCCAAGGCGAAAGGCAGGGTGAGCCGGGGGAAGCGGGTACCGTAGGGCGCGCTCAACCCGTGCATGCCCATGCTGAAATAGGCGCAGCACAGCCGCGAACCTTGTGACAAGCCGCGACCGTAGCGTGCCACCGTGTCGAGCCCGAGTCGGCTGTTGATCACCACGATCGCCTTCGGACGCAGGGCATGGAGAAACCTGGCAAGAAAGAGGCTATAGTCCCTGTCGGAGATGCCGCACGCGTCGCGCCAAAAGATCATCGGCAGATCGTACAACGGGGCCAAAATCGACGATTTCCGCCAACCCTCCGCTTCCTTCATGGTCTGTTCCGTGACCAGAACCAGGGCCGGACCTCCCCCGGCCGCCACCAACGTGTCTATCAGGTCCGCCGCATATTTTTCTGCTCCCCCAACGACCAGCTTGGGGATCACCAGAACGGTNNGTTTTGGGCAGTTCCGGCACGGCATCGAACAACGCCGCGACATCCACCCCATCGCGGTCGAGCAGATCCCGCGCCTCACAGCGCCGCAGATATGGTAGAGCCAGGGCGCCGGGGGCAAGGACAGCGGGTTCGTGCTGAGCTTGCATCACGATCTGCCGCATCATTGACGCCGCCAGCGGCCCGAAGAACGCGATGGCCTCGCCGCGCCAAGTGAACCGGATCATATCGGCATCGCGTGGCTGCATCGCCGCCGCGCCACGCCGAACGATCAGGCCTGGGGCTAGCATTCGGCCTTCATACAGGCCGTATTCCAACCAATGCTCGACCGGATCCATCCCCGTCGCCGCGACGTCAGGAGAGGCCTTTGTATAGGCTTGAGGATCGAGCTTCGATGTAACGAATCTACGGAATGCCGCATCCTGAGCGTTTTCGACCACTGGCGGCGGGTTGGGCTGCGGCCTGTCTAGCACGCGTCGGATGAGCGAATGCAGCTTGGAAACCGACAATTAAATTCTCCACCTTGCCATGATGCGCGGAACAAATTGCATCGATGCGTCTGACTGGCCCGTTGACACATTCATGGTCTCAAATGGTCGCGGCGTCAGATCGGGTGGGCACGGAGCTGAATAGAATTCCGACGCTGGTTCGACGGCCCGCCAAAGCTGGGTCCGTGGCGGAAACGTCAGGTCCCATTCCGCGCCGGCGACCAAGCCCAGATTGGGATTGTGAAACGGGTCTACCGCAACTTCGTTCGCCCACCGCCAGCGAAAGCGGGCGATCTCTGCCTCGCGATATGGTTCCCGTTCACCGGCGTAGTGTGATCCATACGTCTGCAATTCATAATGCGTCAGTGCAATGCTGCCGGCATACACCACGCCCCATTTCGCCTCGCGTATCCGCAGGCACAGGTCGACATCGTTGAAGGCGCTGGGATAGGTTTCGTCCAGCCCGCCGACTGCGGCGAAGGCAGTGCGACGTATCAGCAGGCAGGCCCCGGTCACTGCCGATAGCTCCTGGTCCAGTACCACCCGCGCCCCAGGGCCAGTGGCACCGCCCGGAAGATGGCGGGATGCATGGTCGCACATTCCGCTCAGGCCCATCACGATGCCGCCATGCTGCACCGGCCCGGCGGGGTATAGCAGCCGCGCGCCGACGACGCCGATCCGGGCATCGTCCATATGCGCCACCATGTGGTCCAGCCAGTAAGGGCCGATCGGCGCAACGTCGTCGTTCAGCAGCAGCAGAAGCGGATGCCGCGTCAGCATCGCCGCCCGGTTGGTCACCGTGGAGTAGTTGAAGGCCGGCATTGACAGATGCACCACGCGTACGCGCCGGTCGTGCTGGGCCGTGGCGGCGACCCGTCGCTGTGCGTCGTCCAGTTCTTGCGCCTGGCCGACCGCGACAACGATCTCGATCTCTGGCGTGACGGTCATGGCCAGCAATTTCTTTAGGCAGGGCAGGAAATGTGGCGCCGTCAAGGTGGAGGGGATCAGGACGCTGACCGCAGTGGACTGGCGAGGGGCTGGCAGCGCCAGCCGCAGCGCGGGAAGCGCCCCGTAGGTAACCGGCCGCACGCGCATTCCGTGGCCGATCGTGGACAAATGTGCATTGACGATCCGCGCCATCAGCGCTGCCGGTGCGTCGCCTGTCTCCGGCAAGCGATGCGATAGTATGAAGGGCAGACGCACGGTCCGGCCGGGTTCGTGCGCGCGGTAGCAGGCGAGCCAAGCCTCGAGCCGGATCGGCTCGGCCCAGAGACCACCTTCGGAAATCGCCGGGTCGACCGGCAACAGGCCGGCACGAATGAACCAGGCGCCGCGTGCCAGGGTGCCGCTGAGCATCAACGCATGGTTCGGGGTCGGGGTCAGCGTCGGGTCCGACCGGAAGCCATTGGCATCGATGCGGTCGTGGTCGGCGGTGGCGATGGCGGGGTGGCCCAGCCGTGCCAGTTCGGAGCATGCGCCTGCCATGCTGCCAGGGGCCAGCAGCTCGCCGGCCTGCAACACAACGGCATAGGCATCCGGCGCGAGCGAGGCAGCGCCGCCGTCACTGGCCGAGAGGCAAGGCATGGGCGGATTCTGTGTGGCCACGCTTCGCGCCGTTGCGGCGAAGGCCGCCGACTTAGGGTCACCGAACACCAGCGCGGCCATCGGGCCAGGCAAGGGCCCGGCCGGGTCGGGGGAGGGGCGCGGTTCGTAGGTCGCAAGCCAGAGTTGGTAATCGTGCGGGTGGGTGTTGGCATTTTTCATCATTGCCACACGGATCAGTTCATGCCGTGCCTGCCTCCAGCGGCCACGCAATCCGGCCAGCACCATTTTCCCGATAACGTGGGGATAGCTGACGATCAGCAGCAGTGCCGCGACCGTGGGACGCAACGGCACCAGACTGACCACCGCGTTACCCGAGGGCGCGCCCTTGCCAATGGCGTCGATCACGAAGGCCGTCGCCTCGTCCGGAACGTGCGTTATCCTGGTGGCGTGTTCTCCTGCGGCCTTGCGATGGCGGCTCAAGAACACCGGAGCACCAGCCGTCGCGCCGTTCGCCATGTCGAGTGCCATCGAAATCAGGAACATCTCCGTCTGTGCGGGCATGCGAACGACGACACGGCACCAGCGCCCGGCGGTGGTGCGCGGCACCGGTCCGACCGCCAATTGGTGGACGGTTGGGCCGGGGGACAGTGTGGGGTCTAGAGTGCTGATCTGGCTGGGCATACGGAGCCTATACTAGGAAATTGAGCAGAAGCGGACCCGAAAACCGACCCAAGCCCTTTGCTCATGGCTCATCCAGGCTAAGGACTCGTTGCTTGAGCGGTCGTACCCCTGGGCGTCGTGCAGGAGACCGCTGATCGACCTGCCAAGCGACCCAATCCCAGTCAGCCTGTAACCTGTTGTACCATGATTGTCTCCGGGCGGGCACATCGCTGTCCAAAAACGGAGACATTTCGGGCGTTGACGGTCATTAACCAATTATTTACGATTATTTTAAATGACCGCTTGTTTTAGGTGGCTGGGGGGCTTCAGTAGGCTGCGGAAAAAGGGAATTTTATCATGACGCGATACAATCGTGATTCGCGGCATATGATACCTGCGCGCGATTGATCCGCGCCGTCGCCGCTCCTATCCTGTTCGTTCAACCGCTGCGAAGCCGCAGGGCTTTTTTGCGCTCTATTGAGAGATAATCATGCTCGATCGACTGTTGCTCAATGCTGACACCAGCGTAGACGAAGAGCCTGCGCGGCAACAGGCCCAGGGTGCGGGCAAGGCACACCGCATCGACAATGCCGAAGGCGTGCGTCGAGGATAGCGCGAACTCTGGGGGCAACCTCATCATGGACGATCGCGCCGTCACGCAGCGTGGGGCCGAGAACTTGATAGCCGCGCACCGCCAAGACATCGATAAGGGCCAGCATGCTCCGGCGCGGCATTATGGCTTTGGCGCCGACGGGCAACCCGACTTCCGCCATCGTGGCATCCCCTGCTGGCCATCCAAGATACGTATCAAACCATGTGCGTTGCATGTGAGACGCTAACTATATGGTTTTGTTGAATTATATCATTGACCAAAGTCAATGCCGACATGCGTGACCACGCGTAGTATGCAAATGACAATACGGGTTGGCCGCATGCATGCGCTGCGGCGCAGCGGAGATCGGTAAGGAGAACGCGCCATGATCGGACGTCGCACGCTGTTGACCAGCACCGCCGCCGTGCTGGCCATGCCTGCCTTGGTTGAACGCGTCGGAGCGCAATCCGCGTTCGACTGGCAACGCTTCAAGGGCCAGAAACTGGTTGTCAGCCTGACCAAGAACCCGCGCGCCGACTGCCTCCAGAAATACGAAAAGGAATTCGAGGCACTGACTGGCATCCGCGTGGAGTCGGAGCAGATGCCCGAGCAGCAGCAGCGGCCGAAGATGGTGATGGAACTGGCATCCGGCCGGCCCAGCTTCGACATCACCCATTTCTCGCTGCACGTCTCCAAGCGCGTGGTCGGAACCGGGCACTGGCTGGAGGACATGCGGCCATATCTGGCAGACCATGCCTTGACCGCACCGGATTACGACTGGGCGGACATGAGCCCTGGGGCGCTACGGGCCGCCACCCAGCCGGACGGTCGGATCGACAGTCTGCCGCTGGAGACGGATATCTGGCTGGTTTACTACAACAAGCAGCTCTTCCAGCAGAAGGGTCTCGCCTTTCCGAAGACCTTCGACGAGATGCTGGCGACCGCGCGCAAGATCAACGATCCCGCAAACGGCATTTACGGCTTCATCGCTCGTGGGGTGAAAAACGCCAACGTGCCGGTGTGGACCAGCATCCTGCTCGGTCAGGATCAGGAGACCGTGACGCCGGACGGCAAGACATTGCTCACCGATACGCCCGCCGCGATCTGGGCCGGGGAGATGTACAAATCGCTGCTGCGCGAAACCGCGCCGCCCGGCGTTATCGGGTTCAACTGGAACGAATGCCAGACCAGCTTCATGCAGGGCAAGATCGGCATGTGGATGGACGGCGTCGGCTTCACCCCGCCTTTGCTGGACCCGAAGGTTTCGAAGATCGTCGACCATGTCGGGTTCGGGCTGATGCCCGCCGGCCCGAAGGCGCAGGCCTGTCCGGTATTCACCGACGCGCTGGGCATCCCGGTTCACAGCAAGGTGAAGGAAGCGGCCTACTTCTACTGCCAGTGGGCCACCAGCAAGAAGATGCTGCTCAATCTGGTCAACATGGGCGGCGGCGCGTCGCCGCGGTTGTCCACCTACCAGGATCCCACGTTGATGAAGGCCAGTCCATTCGGACAGGAATGGCTTGCGACCCTGCTTGCCAGCATGAAGATCGCGCGGTCGGGCCTGCCGGAGATCGTCCCGGTGACCGAATTCCGCGACGTCATCGGCATCGCGCTCAGCAACATGGTCGGTGGCGCCGACGCGGCGAGCGAGCTTCGCGCCGCGACGGAAGCGTTCAAGCCGATCCTGGCGCAATCGCTCAAGACCTGAATTCGGTCCGGCACACCGATGATTGCCCAGCCAGACCCCGCCACGGGCGCGACCGCCACGAACATGCAGGTTGCGCCCCGGGGCCGGTCTAGCGGCAGGCGGAATTATGCGCGGC
>PKWQ01000316.1 GCA_003133265.1 Acetobacteraceae bacterium | reverse complement strand
TATTGCATCGTGTCGTAGATCGCCAGACCCGACGACACCACACCGCCCGGGCTGTTGATATAGAACGAGATGTCCTTGTTCGGGTTCTCCGACTCAAGGAACAGCAGCTGGGCACAGATCAACGAGCTGACCTGGTCATAGACCTGCCCGGTCAGGAAGATGATCCGCTCTTTCAGCAGGCGGGAATAGATATCGTAGGCCCGTTCGCCACGGGCGGTCTGCTCGACCACCATCGGCACCAGAGAATTGCCGTAAACCTCGATGGGATCGCGATCCCGCATGATATCACCTTTCCCAACCAGCCTTTCCGAAGCGGGCGCCGCTATCGCGCTCCGGAAAATATGCACATCCTCTAAATAGGCGATTTCCGAGCCACGTCCAGGGGGTAGCCGTTCAGGCTTCAGCCGGATCGCGCGCCAATTCCTCCGGGGTCACCACCTCGTCGGTCACCTTGGCGAGTTCCAGCACGTAATCGACCACCTTGTCCTCGAACAACGGCCCGCGCAGCGATTCCGCGGCCTGCGGGTTGGAGCGGAAGAACTCGATCACCTGGGCTTCCTGGCCGGGATAGCGCCCGGCCTCCTGGCGCATGGCGCGGGTCATCTCGTCCGCGCCGACGGACAGGCCGTTCACCCGGCCGATCTCCGACAGCATCAGCCCGAGCCGCACCCGCCGGTCGGCTATGGCGCGATATTCCGTCCGCAACACCTCGGTATCCTTGGCCTTGTCTTCCTCATCGAGCTTGCCGGCCTCGCGGTCGGCCTCGATGCGGCGCCATATCTGGTCGAATTCGGCGCTCACCAGCCCCTCGGGCGCGGTAAAGGTCGCCACGTTCGCCAGCGCGTCCAGCAGTTCGCGCTTCACCCGCAGGCGCGCGAGCTGGTCGTATTCGCGCTGCATCTGCTCGGTGATCGCCGTGCGCACCGCGTCCAGACCCTCGAAGCCGAGCTTCTTGCCCAGCTCGTCGTCGATCGACGGCAGCACCGGATGGCGCAGCTTCTTCGCGGTGATCTCGAACGTCGCGGCCTTCCCGGCCAGTTCCTTGGCGCCGTATTCCTCAGGGAAGGTCACGTCGATATGGCGCGTCTCGCCCGGCTTGATCCCGACGATCTGCTCGGCAAAGCCGGGAATGAAGCCCGCTCCGCCCAATTCCACATCCATGTCGGTGCCGGTGCCGCCCTGGAACGCCTCGCCATCGACGCGGCCGATGAAATCGACCGTCACCACATCGCCGGTCTCGGCGGCGCGGTCCTCGGTGACGTCTTCCAGCTCGCGGTTGCGTTTGGCCAGCTCGTTGAGCGCCTTGTCCACCGCATCGGCCGCGACCTCGGCCTTGCGCCGGGTCAGGCTGATCGCGGCGAAGTCCGGCATCGCGATCTCGGGCAGCAGCTCGACCTCGACCTTGAACTCCAGGTCCTTGCCCTCGGTGCCCGTGGCATCGACGCTGACCAGCTCGACCTTGGGCTGCATCGCCGGACGCAGGCCGCGATCGGAGAGCACCTTCTGGGTCGATTCGTTGACCTGCTCTTCCAGAATCTCGGCGGTGACCGCGGTCGCGTAGCGTCGGCGGACCACCGGCATCGGCACCTTGCCCGGCCGGAAGCCCGGCAGGTTCAGCGTCTTGGCCAGATCGGTGAGCCGCGCCGTGCGGCGACTCTCGATGTCGGCGGCCAGCACGACCACGGTGTAGGCGCGCTTCAGCCCCTCGGAGAGCGTCTCGGTAACCTGCATCTGCCCGGAAATCCTCAATATACCTACGCCGATCCGGCCGATGGTGCGGGCGGAGGGACTTGAACCCCCACGACTTGCGCCACCAGAACCTAAATCTGGCGTGTCTACCAATTCCACCACGCCCGCACGCGAGTCCCGTCAGGCGAGCCCGACACACCCCGACCTCGCGACCGTGAGCGGGGGGACTTAGCGCAGCTACCCCGCGCCGACAAGCGGCGCGCGCTGCAAAGCGAGATCAGCCCGCCGCCGGCAGGTCGGAAAGCCGCGCCCCGTCGTCAAGCAGGGCCCCATCTCTGAGCAAGGCTTGGGCGCAGGCATCCAGGATCGCGTCCGTGTCGATGCCGTATTCGCGGTAGAGGTCGGGGATGTCGCCGCTCTGGCCGAAATGATCCGGCCCCAGCGGCACCACGCGCTGGCCGCGCACCGCGCCGAGCCAGGAATGCGCCGCCGGGTGGCCATCCAGCACGCTGACGATCGCCGCGTCCGGGGCAAGCGCACTCAGCACCGTCTCGATATGCGCCCGCGCCGCCCGCTCGCCGCCGCGCCGCGCCCGTTTCGCCTCGATCCAGCCGGCATGCAGCCGGTCCGGGCTGGTGATGGCGAGCAGGCCGGCGCCCGGCTCTTCTTCCCGCAACTCGGCGAAGGCGGCCTCGGCCTCCGGGGCAACCGGCCCCTGATAGGCGATGGCGATCCGCGCGCCCGGCGCCGGCGGCACCGCCCAGTGCGCCCCGGCGATCACCGCGCTTGGGTCCAGCGCGCGCGGGGGCTGCTGCAACAGCCGCGTCGACAGCCGCAGCCACACCNNCCGGCTGCTGCATATGATGCAAAGCGTGGCGCAGCAGGATGGCAAGCTCGTCGACATGCGCCGGCTCGAAGCTCGCCAGCCGGTCCGCCGCCATGCCGATCAGCGGCGTGTTGATCGACTGGTGCTGCCCGCCCTCCGGCGCCAGCGTTAGGCCGGATGGCGTGGAAACCAGCAGGAAGCGCGCATCCTGGTAGCAG
>PKWQ01000257.1 GCA_003133265.1 Acetobacteraceae bacterium | reverse complement strand
CACGATCGGCCTTCGCGACGGCCGAGGGATTCTGTGGGACCATGATTCATGAAGCTGGCCACTGGACCGGTGCGGAATCACGACTCAAACGCGACCTGCGTAATGCGTTCGGTTCGCATGACTACGCGAGGGAAGAACTTCGCGCGGAGATCGGCCAGATGATGGTCTGCGCCGAGCTCGGGATCGCCGGCTGCGACTTCTCCAACAACGCCGCCTATGTCGCGTCCTGGCTGGAAAAGCTGCGCTCGGACCGCAAGGAAATCTTCCGCGCCGCCGCCGATGCGCAGCGCATCGCCGACTACCTGCTCGCTTTCCACCCCGACTACGCGAACAGCCAGGCCGAATCGCCGGAGAGCGTGTCCACCACCGACGATGGCAACGCGGCGGAAATGTCGGAGCCAATGCCGCTCGCGGCCTGACGCGGGCGCGCTGACCGCGAACCGGTCAGCCCCCCTTCCCTTTCGGTCAACCCTCAGCCGTCCGGCTCGACCGCCTCCAGGCGGCCGAAGCCGCGCGGCTGCCCGCACGAGGACAGCCACATGCCGAACGATACCAGCGCATTCACGCTCAGCCTGTTCGATAACACCGCTTTGTCCGGCTGGACCCAGCACGCACTGCTCGATGCCGCCGACACTGACGTGTGTGACCCGGCCAACGATGATGACGACAGCGACACGCCGCCGCCTGCGACCACGCCCGTCGCGCGCGGCAGCAATTTTCATCTCGCCGGCGACCGGGAACTTGCCCGTGGCTGGCCCGCCCGGGCGCGCGACAACATCGCCGCGATCAGCCTGTCCAAGGCGCTTGAGCAGTCTGGCCGCGCACCAACCCCGGACGAGCAGGCGCGGCTGCTGCGCTTCGTCGGCTTCGGCGCGACGGAGCTGGCGCAGAGCTGCTTCCGCCGCCCCGGTGAGGATGAATTCCGCCCCGGCTGGCAGGAGATCGGCGCGGCGCTCGAAGTCGCCGTCACCCCGGAGGAATACGCCGCCCTCCAGCGCGCCACGCAGTATGCCCACTACACACCGGAGACGATCATCCGTGGACTCTGGCGCGCCGCCGGGCGACTGGGTTTTGCCGGCGGGCGCGTGCTGGAACCCGGCGTGGGCACCGGCCTGTTCTTCGCCCTGCTGCCTGCCGCCCTGCGCCAGGCCTGCCAGCTCACCGGCATCGAATACGACCCGATCACCCGCCCGCATCGCGCGCCTGGTGCATCCCGAAGCGCGGGTGCGGTGCGAGGACTACACGCGAAGCCCATTGACCGGGCGCTTCGACCTCGTGATCGGCAACCCGCCGTTCTCCGATCGCGTGGTGCGGGCCGATCCCGTCACGCGGACCTTGGGGCTCCGGCTGCATGATTACTTCATCGCCCGCTCGATCGCGCGGCTGCGGCCCGGCGGCCTCGCGCTATTCGTCACCAGCACCGGCACCATGGACAAGAGCAGCACCACGGCGCGGGACCACATCGCCGGCATGGCCGATCTGGTCGGCGCGGTGCGTCTGCCGGAGGGCAGCATGCACGCAAGCGCGGGCACCGACGTGGTGATCGACCTGCTGGTGTTCCAGCGCCGCGACACCGGGGCGGCGCCGGGTGGAGCAGCATGGATCGGCCTCGCTGCGGTTGAGAATGCGGCGGCGGATGAGGATGATGAAGGCGGCGAAGCGGGCGATACGAGCGACGGAGACAGCCCCGCGTCACCCGGCATCCAGGTAAACCGCTACTTCGCCGAGCACCCGGAGATGGTGCTGGGCGATCACGCGCTACGGCGCGGTATCTACGGCCCTGCCCTGGCCTACACCTGCCGGCCGCGCCAGGACGGCATGGCCCTTGAGACCATGCTGACCACAGCACTTGACCGGTTGCCCGCCGGCATCTTCACCGCGCCCGGCGAATCCCTGACCAGCATCGACAGCGACGCGGCCGCCGGGACGGCCGCGCAGGTGGGCACCGCGGCGGATGGCGCCACGATCAAGGAAGGCTCCTACCTGATCGGCAAGACTGGCCAACTGATGCAGGTCGTGGACGGCGCGCCGCGTGTCGTGGCGATCAAGTCGGGTAAGGGCAGCAGCGGCATCCCCGCCCATGGGGAAAAGATCATCCGCGCCCTGCTGCCGATCCGCGACGCGGTGCGCGAGGTGCTGCGCACCCAGGCCGCCGATCACCCTCCGCTCGCCTTTCCATCGGCTTCGCCGACGGAACCTTTGGCGGCTTCGCCCTGGGCAGATGCCCAGGTCCAGCTGCGCATCGCCTACAGCGGCTTTGTCCGCGGCTTCGGACCGATCAATCACACCGTCGTCTCCGTCACCACTGACCCGGAAACCGGCGAGGAACGAGAAACCCATCGCCGGCCGAACCTGGCACCGTTCGCCGACGACCCCGATTGCTGGCTGGTCGCCAGCATCGAGGATCATGACCTGGAAAGCGGTCTCGCCCGCATGGGGCCGATCTTCCGCGAGCGGGTGATCGCCCCGCCGGCCGCGCCGCTGATCGCGACTGCGGCCGACGCGCTCGCCGTCACCCTCAACGAGACCGGCCGCGTGGATATCGATCACCTGGCCGAACTGCTGGACCGCGATCCCGAGACTGCCCTGGCCCAGCTCGGCGAAGCGGTGTTCCGCGATCCGCACACCCAAGCCTGGGAGACCGACGATGCCTATCTCTCGGGTTCCGTCCGCACCAAGCTGGTGATCGCCGAGGCGGCGGCCGAGCGCGACCCGCAGTATGCGCGCAACGTGGCCGCGCTGCGGCGGGTACAACCAGAAGACCTCCGCCCCTCGGACATCACCGCGCGGCTGGGCGCACCATGGATTTCCACCGCCGACATCGAGGCGTTCGCCGCCGAGGTAATGGGAACCGCCACACGTGTCCGCCACACCGTCGAAATCGCCGCGTGGTTCGTGGACGCCGGAGCGTTCGCCACCACCGCCGCCGGCACCTCCGAATGGGGCACCGCGCGGCGCAACGCCGGCTGGCTGCTGCATGATGCATTGAACTCCGCCACCCCGCAGATTTTCGACACCGTCATGGAGGACGGCGTGGAGAAACGCGTTCTCAACAGCGAGGCGACCGAAGCCGCCAAGGAGAAGCTCGCGAAGATCAAGGAAGCTTTTAGCGGATGGATCTGGACCGATGCGGACCGCACCGACCGGCTGGCCCGCATCTACAACGACCGTTTCAACAACCTGGTGCCGCGCCGGTTCGACGGCCGGCACCTGACCCTGCCCGGCGCCAGCAGCATCATTCGCCTCTACGACCACCAGAAGCGGGTGATCTGGCGCATCGTCGCGTCCGGCTCGACCTACATCGCCCACGCGGTCGGCGCCGGGAAATCCTACGCCATCGCCGGNNCGCGAGTTCCTGCAACTCTACCCGACCGCCCGCATCCTGGTCGCCGACGAGACCAACTTCGTCAAGGAGAAGCGCTCCCGGTTCCTGGCGCGGGCGGCGACGGCGAACTGGGACGCGGTGATCATCACCCACGCGGCGTTCCGCTGCATCCCCGTCCCCGCCGGGTTCGAGCGCGAAATGATCGAAGAGCAGATCGCTCTCTATGAAGCCGTTGCCCTGCGCAGTGACGATGACGACCGGATCACCCGCAAGCG
>PKWQ01000030.1 GCA_003133265.1 Acetobacteraceae bacterium | reverse complement strand
GCGACGAGGTGATGAAGGTGTTCAGCATATGATAAAAGAAAACACTTGGTTCACTATCCGCAAGCAAAGTCTTGCAGTCGCTGCAAGGGACGCCGGCTTTGATCTCGCGATTTACGATCAATATTCGGAGGAAGTGAAGACCGAGCTCCGCAAGCGGACTATCAAGTCGATAATGCGGCAAATCGCATATGCTTTTGAAGAATTGACGGCGTCGGACCTTTCAGACCTTACACAAGGGGTTTACGTGGTTTCGTTATCACCCCCTCTCACCCTTACATACGAGAAGAAAACCTCCGAGATAATCTACATAGGCCTCGGAAAAGCAATTTCCCGTATAGACAGCCACTTCAAGAAAAGCTTGTTCGATTTTATGCAAAGCCTATCGGGTGCGGATTTCGATTTCAAATTCGCTAGACCCCATCTTTCCTACCATACGGACTATTACAAGCACGTTGAATTCAGGATGCTGGAGTACTTTCGGACATCGGTTGGTAGCCTCCCATTGCTGAATAGTAACGCTGGATCAGATCGAAATATCTCGTCCGACGACGAGTGGTGGGCTACGCCTCTGAAGGGCGCTGGCAAGAAGCCTCGGTGGGCACTCACGGCGCTGAAGGGCTCTGGCTTCCAGAGACTCGATTCTACCAGCACGGAGGCCAGTGATTGACCGAGTTCCGCATCGCGGCCACCTTCACTGATAGCCTGGGTCGTTTGGCCGCGCAGGAGCAGAAGGCGGCCAAGACCACCGCGTTCGACCTGCAAATGGACCCGGCGGCGCCTGGACTGCACTTCCACCGCATTGAACGCTCCCGTGACCCGCATTTCTGGTCGGTGCGGGTCAGCGGCGATATCCGCATCATCATCCACAAGACCGAGGCGAGCTTACTCCTGGCCTATGTCGGTCACCACGACGATGCCTACGCCTGGGCCGAGCGCCGCCGGATCGAGGCGCATCCGCGCACCGGCGCGATCCAGATCGTGGAGGTACGGGAGCGGGTGGAAGAACTCGTGGCCCCTCCAGCACCGATCCAACCCGTGCCCGCCGCTCCGGCCCAACCCGCGCCCCAAGCGTTGCTGTTCCAGGCGCTGACGCCGGAGAACCTGCTGACCGTTGGCGTCCCGCCGGACTGGGTAGAAGACGTGCGGCAAGCGACCGAGGATGCGTTCCTCGCCATGGCCGACCACCTGCCCGCCGAGGCGTCGGAAGCCCTGTTGGAATACGTCGGCACCGGCCGCCTGCCCCCGCCTGCTCCGGTCGCCCCTGCCGATCCCTTTGCCCACCCGGATGCCCTTCGCCGCTTCCGGGTCGTGGAGAACCAGGAGGCATTGGCCCTGGCGCTGGATGCGCCATGGGAACAATGGGCGATCTTTCTCCACCCGGCCCAGCGGGGCGTTGTCGAGCGAACCTACAACGGACCGGCGCGGACCTCCGGCTCGGCCGGCACCGGCAAGACGGTTGTGGCGTTGCACCGCGCTGCGCGCCTTGCGCAGCAGGCGGATGGGAAGGTGCTGCTGACCACCTTCTCGCTGCCCCTCGCCAACGGCCTGTCGCGCAAGCTGGCGGTCCTGCTGGGCGAGAATTCCCCCGCCCTGCGCCGAGTGACGGTCGCGCCCTATCGCACCGTGGCCGACGAACTGTTCCAGCTCGCATTCGGCCGCCGTGCCGTGGTGGCGTCTGACGAGCAGGTGGAGGACGCGGTCGCTAAGGCCGCCGAGTCCGTCGGCGCCAAGGGTTTCACGCTGCGGTTCCTGATCTCCGAGTGGCGGCACGTCGTGGACGCCTGGCAGATCGCCGAGGTGGAAGCCTATGCGAAGGTCCCCCGCCTCGGCCGCAAGAACCGCATGAGCGCGGGGCAGCGGGAGCGGTTGTGGCCGGTGTTCGCCGCCGTCCGAGCGTCGATCGCAAAGCGCGGCCTGGCGACGTGGCCGGAAATCTACGGCCGCACGGCGGTGCATTATGCGAGCTCTGCCGTCAAGCCGTTCACCCATATTGTAGTAGACGAGTCGCAGGACCTCGGCGTGGCTGAGCTGCAGTTCCTGGCGGCGATCGCGCCATCGACGCCGGATGCACTGTTCTTCGCCGGAGACCTCGGGCAGCGCATCTTCCAGCAGCCGTTCTCGTGGTCGGCGCTTGGCGTCGATGTGCGTGGCCGGTCGTCCACCCTGACCGTGAACTATCGGACCAGTCACCAGATCCGCCGGGCCGCCGACCGACTGCTGCCGAACGCCGTCCGCGACGTGGACGGCAATGCTGACGAGCGGAACCGGACGGTTTCGGTGTTCAATGGTCCTCCCCCCGAAATCCAGCAACTGGGCAACCAACAAGCCGAGATTGCCGCGGTGTCTGCCTGGATCACTCGGGCAAGGGCCGACGGGATACAGCCTTCGGAGATCGGTCTGTTCGTTCGCTCGCGGGCACAAATGCCGCGCGCCCGCGCGGCTGTTGAGGCAGCCGGCTTACCGTGGCTGGAACTGTCGGAGCGCGATCAGGAAGCTAATGGAAACGTCCTGATTGGCACAATGCATCTGGCGAAAGGGCTGGAATTCAAGGCAGTCGCCGTGATGGCGTGCGATGACGGGGTGCTGCCCCTGCAAACCCGCTTGGAGACCGTCGCCGACGAGACGGAACTCGACGATGTTTATGAGACCGAGCGCCATCTGTTTTATGTGGCCTGCACACGGGCGCGAGATAGGTTGCTGATTTCGGCGATTCGGCCGACCTCGGAATTTATCCAGGACCTTCAGCCTAAGGAGTCATGAGCATCTTGCTCACACCCGTCGTCAGCGCTTCTTGACCAACCGACTCAGCGATGGGGCACCATTACGGTCGAGAAGGGTGCGAAGGTGCATGTCGCCTCGCACGTCGGGAGCAAACCCATCACCATATGTTTCGCGCAGCGTATCCACCCGCGTGTTACCGTGCTTCTCGCTGATCCTGCCGTCAACATCTCGATGCCGACCATCAAGGCCAGGCTGGTGAACCCCGTTCGTCATCAAGTCCTCCTTTACGGTCTGAACCTCTACGCTGCTTTCAGAATCTCGATGCTGTGGCGTACGGAGGCGCTGCCGCCGCCGAGGTCCAGCGTGATGTTCCAGTAGCCGTCCTGGGGGACGGGGATGCGGGCAGGTAACCGCTCATAGTGACCACCATAATAGCGATGGGTGGCGCCCCGGCGGTAGTTGGAGAAATCCGAGTCGCTCATCAGGCGGACGTTGCAGCGGTGGCTGCAATCCACCACGACAATATCGCCCTGGTTCAGATACTCGCGCTTGTGCATGAACTGCATACGCCCGTCCTCTCAGGTGAACGTCCCGTGTGATTGAGAGCGACTACAAGAGTGATGGGACCGAGCACCCCTGCCCTGGCTTTGCTCATGCTGTCACACACTCGGGCAAGGCGAGCAGGTTGTCGTTCCACTTCCCATCGGCATAGGTGCGGACGTACTTGCCATTTGGCCCGTTCACCACGCCGACATCGGCCCTGGTCCCAGCAACCAGGGTATAGAATGTATTGGTCCCCGCTTCGATCGAAACGACGACCTGCTGCCTGGTCCAGTTCCAGCCCTCCCCACCCAAATGGGTAATACCGTGATGGGGGTCCTGGCGAGGTTGTTTACTCACGCAACGAACACGTACGTCTGCCACGGGAACATCCTTTCGAGGATCCTGGCCCTAGCCGATTCGCGGGCCACCATCAGATGATCAGACGACGGTCTGTACGTCAACTATAATGTCGCGATTGTAATACTGACATAAGGCCGCCGGATTACGCACTCGTGGACGTTTGGCTGATTGACACTTCTTCGCCCAGAGTCCAGTGTTCGCTCATGGCAGGTGTTGGCGCAGCAGAGCAAGTCTACAAGGCATTTGGCGCCCAGGTGCGCAAACGCCGGGAGGTTCTCGGCCTGACCCAGCTACAGCTTTCGACCCATATCGGATTGACGCGGGGGTCTGTTGCCAACATCGAGGCCGGTCGGCAATCCGTCCTCCTGCACCAGTTCCTGGCCATCGCGGCTGCCCTTCAGCAGACGCCGGAGCAGCTTTTGCCCACTCAGACAGAAACGCCGCCAACGAGGGAGCAACCCGAGATGCCCGAATCCGTTCTCAATGCCCTCAAGATGATCAAGAAATCCGCGGGCACGCATGCCCCGTCCCGGCGATGACACCGGTCCGCCCTCGCTACGCCCGCATCGAGCAGATCACCGACGGCTTGCTGCGTGACGCGGGAGTCACTGCCGCGCCCGTGCCAATCGATGAGATCGTGCATGCGCGCGGCATCACCATCCGTATGATGGATCTCAAAGAGGTCTCCGGCTTGGTCGTGCGCGATGGCAGCGTCACCGTCATCGGCGTGAACAAGACGCACCCGCCGACGCGCCGACGCTTCACGATCGCACATGAACTGGCCCATGCTCTGCTGCACGAGGGGAAAGAGGTCCGCTACGACACGGACTTTCGCGTAGACTTCCGATCCGGGATGTCGTCGCTCGGCGTGGACGTTGAGGAGATGGAGGCGAACTTTTTTGCAGCCTCCATTTTGATGCCTCGGCGCTTGCTGGAAGCCGATCCGTTGATGTCCGATCTCGACGTAGAAGACGCGGCCACGACCAAGGCACTGGCCGCACGCTACAAGGTCAGCCCACACGCCATGAGCATCCGCCTCGGCAATCTGGCGGTCCGCCCTGGCTCGTTTGCTGGTGCACAGCGCTAGACGGGACTTCGAGGGGCGGATATCCGCCATTACCTTAAAGAGGTTCGTTTTTGAGAGGGTGCCGTGAAGACCAGGTTGTGCGATAGCACCAAGGGGGGCCGATCCGGACACCGGCGAAAACGCCGATGACATCCGCACGCCATCTCGTCGCGCTCCTGCAAAGTCATCTTGAGGGTGACGACGAGCACTTCCTCACCATCGCTATGCAGGCCGCCGCCCATGAAGCCCGTCTGGGTCACGGCAAGCTGGCCCAACAGCTCCGCGAGTTGGTGGACGAGACGCGCACGCGGCGCGGCGGCAGCGTGCGGCCGGGCGAGCCGGTGCCGTTGGCCCAGCCGCGCGGTGACCTCGCCAACCTCATTGCTGCCCGCTATTCTGAAACGCGGCTGTCCAGCATGGTGCTGTCGCCCGCCCTTGAGCAGCGGCTGCGTCGTGTCCTGGTCGAGCAGCGCCAACAGACCCGGTTGCGCACCCGTGGCTTACGCCCACGCCGTAAACTGCTGCTGCTGGGTCCGCCTGGTGCCGGCAAGACGATGACGGCGGCGGCGCTGGCCGGCGAGCTGCATATGCCGCTGTTCACCATCGTCCTCGATGGCCTCATGACCAAGTTCATGGGCGAAACCGCCGCCAAGCTGCGCCTGGTGTTCGATGCGATCGCGGAGACGAGGGGCGTCTATTTCTTCGACGAGTTCGACGCCATCGGCGCCAAACGCACCGAGCGCAATGACGTTGGCGAAATCCGTCGCGTCCTCAATTCCTTCCTGCAATTCCTCGAAGGCGATGACAGCGACAGCCTGATCATCGCCGCGACCAACCATCCTGAGTTGCTCGATCCGGCGCTGTATCGCCGGTTCGATGACGTAATAGAATACTCCCTGCCCGACGGCGAGATTGCCAAGCGTATCCTCGAAAACCGGCTCTCTACCTTCAAGACCAAAGGGATCGACTGGTCGGCCGCAGTTGCCGCCGGTTCCGGGTTGAGCCAGGCGGAGTTTGCGCAGGCGGCGGAAGACGCCGCCAAGCGAGCCCTTCTTGACGATCGGGAGACGGTCACCGCCGAGGATTTGTCGAGTGCCATCGCGGAGCGCAAGGCTGCGCTAAAACGCTGAAAGTTCTTTCTCGATGGCCGATGAACCTTTGCGGGATCGCCCGCATATCTACTTGCCGGGGCACGGCAAGCCCCTGGGCTACACAGCCCATCAAGGCGGTGGTGGCGACGGTGCCACGCTGCCGGAACGGGACCGTAAGGCCCATGCAGACAGCCTCACGCAGGCCCTGACCAACGTGGTCCGAGCCGGGGAAAGCCTGCTTGCACAGCGTGACCCCAATTTGGCCGCCGGCATCCCCGGCTTCTACCTCGAATTCGAGCTGCCTGTGGCCCAGGCCGGCATCGTTGATAGCCTGGAGAAGCGCGGCGGAAAGTTTCCAATCGAGCTGGTCAGTGTGCGTCCTCTGCCCGAGGAGAAGATTGCCGCGACCGTCTTCATCCCGGAGCAGCAGCGCGACTATTATCTAAAAAAGGTCGCAGCCTATCGAAACGAGGATCGGCCGCCAAACAAGGACGGCGAGACAGGCCCGAAGAATGAAAAGCTCGTCGCATCGATCGATACGGCGCGCCTGGCTGTCGCGCGATCACTCTACACCGACTCGCAAGACCTCTTTCCCGACCCCCTGCAAATCGTCTGGTGGGAAGTATGGCTGCGTGCTGGCACACGAGCCAACTTCGAGGCAGCAGCGCACCGGCTGGAATTGCCGATGCGCGATCATGCCCTCACCTTTCCCGACCGCGAAGTCGTGCTGGCCTCTGGCACGCCGGAGGCCTTGGGGCGGATCGTCGCCAACACCGACAGCGTTGCCGAGCTGCGCCTGGCGCGCGACACGCCCGGCCTGTTCATGTCCATGGAAGGAGCCCAGCAGCGGCTATGGTCGGATGACCTTGCGCGGCGCGTGATTACGCCGGCAGCTGACGCGCCGGCGGTTTGCCTTCTCGATTCCGGCACGACCTATCGTCATCCCCTGATCCAGTGCGGCCTCGATCCAGCCGACCAGCAAGCCTATGACCGGAGATGGTCCGTTGAGGATATCAGCCGTCAGGTCCATGGGGGGCACGGCACGGAATTATCGGGGCTTGCCCTGCATGGCGACCTGACCGATCTTCTGGCCAGCAGTGGCCCCGTGCCGCTCCGGCATCGCCTGGAATCGGTGAAGATCCTTCCTGATCACGGTGCCAATGACCCCGATCTTTATGGTGCCATCACCGCCCAGGCGATTGCGGCCGCTGAAATCGTGGCTCCGCAGCGGCCACGAGCGGTCTGTCTCGCGATCACCAGCCCCGGCGATCATTGGCGGGGCCGGCCCTCTTCCTGGTCCGCCGAGCTGGACAAGCTCGCCTTCGGCGAGGACGATTTCCGCCGGCTGATTGTGGTTTCGGCGGGCAATATTCGTGTGGCCGTAAGACCGGGGGAATATCCCGCCCGGAACGACGCATCCCCGATCGAGAGTCCGGCCCAGGCTTGGAATGTGCTGACGGTCGGGGCCTATACCGAGAAGACCACCATTGCCGATCCGACCTTCAGGGGATGGATAGCTTTTGCGCCTGTCGGCGACCTCATGCCGCGCAGCCGGACTTCGGTAAATTGGAACCGGGATTGGCCATTGAAGCCCGATGTTGTCCTGGAAGGCGGCAATCTCGGGATCGACCCGGCAACCGGCCAGGGCGATCATGTCGATGATTTGGCCTTGCTGACCACATTCCGCACGCCGGAATCGCGACCCTTCACCGTGACCGGAGACACCAGCGGTGCGACGGCGCTCGCCGCCCGCATGGCGGCCCGGATTCTCGCGGAGCGGCCCGAACTCTCTCCGGAGACCGTGCGGGCCTTGGTCGTCCATTCCGCCGAATGGAGCCCAGCAATGATAGGGCATCTTGGTGGGATCGATAAAGCCACCCTGCTTCGCCGCTATGGTTTCGGAGTTCCGTCGCTGAATCGGGCGCTGCGCAGCCTCGATAACGATGTGACCATGGTGATTGAAAACACCATGCAGCCTTTCCAGACCGAGGGCAGCAAGATCGGCACCAAGGACATGGTGCTTCACGAACTGCCCTGGCCCACGGCGGTCCTGGAGCGTTTGGGTGGGGCCAATGTCGAGCTGCGGGTAACGCTCAGCTATTTCATTGAACCCAATCCCGGCGAACGCGGCCGAACCAAACGCCATGTTTATGCGTCCCATGGCCTCCGGTTTGCCGTGAAGCGCAGCAGCGATCGTCTTGATGTCTTCTGCCGGCGGATCAATTCCGAAGCTGGCGGCCGGCCGGGACGTTCGCCAAGTGATCCAGGTTGGACACTCGGCCCGCAGCTCCGAAATCGCGGCTCGCTCCATGCGGATATCTGGAAAGGCACGGCGGCCGATTTGGCGGCCCGCCATGCCATCGCGATCTATCCGATCGGCGGATGGTGGCGGGAGAATCCCGCGCATCATCGCGGGAATTCCAAAATTCGTTACAGCCTGGTTGTGTCTTTGCGCACCGCCGAGACGGCGCAGCTCTATAACGCCATTCAGACGCAGATCACCCCCGAGATCACTATCGAAACCTGACCGCGAGGTCAGCGGTTCGGGCCGAACGTGCCGCTGACGGTGCGTGCCGGTTTGAAATCCTCCCCCAAGGATAACCTCGCCTGACTGTTCGGGGGCGTCTCCCGGCCAAAGCCGGGCCACGCTCACAGGCTGCGCCCCGAGCCCTGCAAGAGCGGGTCTCGGCCCTTCGGGTGTCGATCATTGACGCAAAGAGTCTTTGCCGCAATCTCGCGTCGGATCGCGCATTGCGCGTCGCTGCACTTACCTCGTGCTTTTGCGTGGCTGGACCTTCCGACCCACATCGTGCGGTCACCCCCATCCCAGACGATAGCGCTACCGCTTGCGCCTGTCGCGCCGCAAGGGTGCGTCGCGCTCTGCGCTCCCGTGCTTCGCACGCCCTTGCCCCGCGCCGGCTTCGCGGTTGCCGGGGTGTCACAGCGGAGCAGATGGAAAGGGGAAGGCATGGAACCGCTCCCGCCCCTGCCCGACCGATCCCGAGAGGAGCACGGAGCGATGAGCGAGCAGGACGCAGAGATTGAATGGCTGAAGGCGGGCGTGAGCTGTGCCGCGCTGCTGGAGCGGCTGCCGCCGGTGTGGCAGCTCGACCGCACGGAAAGCACCCGCCACAGCCTCAAATACCGCTGCGGCACGGGGAAAATCCTGATCGTGAACCACGACGGCCGCGGCTGGTGGGATCCGCTGAGCGACCGTAAGGGCGACATCTTCACCCTCGTTCAACACCTCGATCCCGGACTGAGCTTCGGCGAAGCGCGTCGCATGCTCCGCGACTTCGTCGGGATCGTGCCGTCGTTTCCCGCGGCCCTCCGCGCGCGAGGGCGGCGGGCATCCTGCCTCTCCGTCTTCCATCGATGGGACAGGTGCCAGCCCCCGTCACGCGGTTCACCGGCCTGGCTCTATCTCACCGGGCAGCGGGGACTGCCGGAAAGCATCCTCGCGGCAGCGCGCTTGGCTGACGCTATCCGGGAAGGCCCCCACGGCAGTGCCTGGTTCGCGCACCGGGACGGCGCTGGACTTCTGACCGGGATCGAAATGCGCGGCTCGGATTATCGCAATTTCTCGGCGGGCGGCGGCAAGACGCTGTTCCGCCTGCCCGGCGGCTCCGGCCATCTCACCCGCGTCGCGGTATGCGAGGCGGCGGTCGACGCCATGAGCCTGGCGGCGATCGAGTGCTCGCGTCGCGACACGCTGTACGCCGCGACCGCCGGCGGGATGGGACCGGCGACCATCACCGCGCTCCAAGAACTCCTGCGGGACTTGGCGGCCGACCCGGCCGGCATCCTGATCGCCGCCACGGATGCCGACACCGCCGGCCGCCGCCACGCCGCCCGCCTGGAAGGCTTGGCGACAGAGGCCGGGGGGCGGTTCGACACAATCCTACCGCCTGACCGGCTGAATGACTGGAATGACGCCCTGCGCGCGCTGATGCCGGTGCCGTAACGCCGGATCGCACCCGGGTTCCGTTCAGCTCAGACCGCGGCTCGACCAGCTTCAGGGGGAAAGAATCGGGGGAAATCCTGAACTGTGAAGATGGAATGAGAGGGCCTGCCGCATCGCCGTCCGCCCGCCGCAAGGGACCGGCCTGTGGCCTCGCGCCAGCGGCGCGCCCTTGCCTCGGTCAGCCGGGATTCGGGGCTGGAGGGGTGTTCCAGCAACCCATGAGGGAAGGACACCCCGATGAGCAAGACGAACACCACAAACCGACCGATGAACCGCGGCAGCAACGCCAATCGCGTGCCGCGCGACCACTACCAGGAGGTCACCGACCGCATCATCGCCGCCCTGGAGGCTGGCACGCCGCCATGGCGCAGGCCGTGGGACCCCGACAAGGCCGGCGGCCCGGCGATGCCGCGCAACGCGGCGACCGGCCAGCGCTATCGCGGCATCAACGTGCTGACGCTCGGCATGTCGGGCCTGGCCTTCAGCAGCGCCGATCCGCGCTGGGCGACCTACAAGCAGGCGGAAGACCGGGGCTGGCAGGTCCGCAAGGGCGAGCGCGGCACGACCGGGTATTTCTTCAAGCGGCTGGAGGTGCGCGACGATTCCAGGCCGGAGGGTAACGAAGACGCGGTAAGGCGCATCCCGCTGCTGCGCGCGTTCAGCTTGTTCCACGCCAGCCAGATCGA
>PKWQ01000374.1 GCA_003133265.1 Acetobacteraceae bacterium | reverse complement strand
ATCTGTTCCAGCGAGAAGATCAACAGCCTGCGTGATGAGCCGATGATGGCGAGGTGATCGCCGTCCACCGGCACGCAGATCGCCGCTTCCTCGTCCGGCTTCAGGTTCAGCACTTGCTTGCCGGTGCGCTTCTCCGCCATCAGTTCGCCGCCCGGCACGACGAAGCCGCGCCCGGTAGTGGAGGCCACCAGATATTTCGCCGCCTCGTCGGTCACGAACAGCGCCGCCACGTCGTCCTCGTTGGTCAGCTCGGCGAGCAGGCGCACCGCCTGACCGTCGCCACGCCCGCGCGGCAGGTCGGCGGCCTTCAGCGTGTAGGCGCGGCCGTTGGTGCCGAACAAGGTCAGCCGGTCGGTGGTCTGGCAGGGCAACGCTAGTTTCAGCCGGTCGCCCTCCTTGAACTTCTGTTCCGCCCCGTCGGCCAGATGCCCCTTCACCGCCCTGATCCAGCCCTTCTCCGACAGGAGCACGGTGATCGGCTCGCGCTCGATGAAGGCATCGGTGGCGACCTCCACCATTGCGGGCGGCGCGCCAAGCTCGGTGCGGCGGTTGCCCAGCGGGCCCGAGCCGAACTTCTTGCGTGTCTCCTCCAGCTCGCCGGCGATCCTGTCCCAGCGCAGCGCCTCGTCCTTCAGCAGCGTCTGCAACTGCTTGCGTTCCTTGGCGAGGGCGGCGTGCTCCTTGCGGATCTCCATCTCCTCCAGCCGCCGCAGGCTGCGCAGGCGCATATTCAGGATCGCCTCGGCCTGCGCTTCGGACAGCTTGAAGCGCTTCATCAGCGCCGGCTTGGGCTCGTCCTCCTCGCGGATGATGCGGATCACCTCGTCCAGGTTCAGATAGACCGCGAGGTAGCCTTCCAGCACCTCGATGCGCCGATCGATCGCGCCGAGGCGGTGGTTGGAGCGGCGGAGCAGCACTTCCTGGCGATGATCGAGCCAGCAACGCAGCACCTCGGTCAGCTTCATCACCCGCGGCGTGCGCGTCGCGTCCAGCACGTTCATGTTGAGCGAGAAACGCTGTTCCAGCGCGGTGGCGCGGAACAGGGTCTCCATCAGCACCTCCGGCTCGACGCCACGGACCTTCGGCTCCAGCACCAGGCGCACTTCCTCGGTGCTCTCGTCGCGCACATCGCCGAGCAGCGGAAGCTTCTTTTCCTCCATCAGCTGCGCGATCTGCTCGATCAGGCGCGCCTTCTGCACCTGATAGGGGATCTCGGTCACCACGATCTGCCAGGTGCCGTGCTTGCCCTTCTCCACCTGGTATTTCGCCCGCACCCTAAAACCGCCCCGCCCGGTCTCGTAGGCTTGCAGCATCGAGGCCTTGTCCTCCACCAGCAGGCCGCCGGTGGGGAAATCCGGGCCGGGCATGTGGACCAGCAGGTCGGCGGTGGTCGCGTTGGGGTGGCGGATCAGGTGGATGGCGGCGGCGCAGACCTCGCCCGCGTTGTGCGGCGGGATCGACGTCGCCATGCCGACCGCGATGCCGGCGGCGCCGTTGGCCAGCAGGTTGGGAAACGCGCCGGGCAGCACGACGGGTTCGGATTCCTCGCCGTCGTAGGTGGGGCGGAAATCGACCGCGTCCTCGTCTATGCCGTTCAGCAGCGCGCGCGCCACCTCGGTCAGGCGGGCTTCCGTGTAGCGCATGGCGGCGGCGTTATCGCCGTCGATATTGCCGAAATTGCCCTGGCCTTCGACCAGCGGATAGCGCGCGGCGAAATCCTGCGCCAGCCGCACCAGCGCCTCGTAGACCGCGGCGTCGCCGTGCGGGTGGTATTTGCCGATCACGTCACCGACGACGCGGGCGCATTTCTTGAAGCCGGCGGTGGGATCGAGCTTCAGCTGGTGCATGGCGTAGATCAGCCGCCGATGCACCGGCTTCAGCCCGTCGCGCACGTCGGGCAGCGAGCGTGACATGATGGTGGAGAGGGCATAGGCGAGGTAGCGCTCGCTGAGCGCCTCCGACAGGCTGGCGTCTTCGATATTGCCGATCAGGTCGTCTGGCATCTTGTGGTCCTTGCAGGCTTACGATTCGGCCGCGCCCGGAGTCGTGGCGAGCGCGGTGATGCGGTCGTATAGCATCCGCCGCGCCTGTGGCAGCGGGCGGTGATGTTGGCCGAAGGCGTCGCGCTCCAGGAAATGCCCGGTCAGGCGCAGCCCGTCGCGCCAATCCGGCGCTTCGGCGGTGTTGCCGCCGACCAGGAAGGACGGCAGCCGCAGCAGCCGGGATTGCCACGCCTGCGCCGCCGCCTCGGTCACCGCCCGGCCGGTGCGCGGCGACACCCAGGCGAGGCCGGCGGTCGCCCCGGTGACGGCGCAGGCCGAAAGGTCCAGCCCATAACCCAGATCGGCCAGCAACAGCGTCTCCCAGCGGATCAGCTCGGGCAGCATCGTCTCGCCGAGCGGCAGGCGGGGGATCAGGTCGACAAGGCCCCGGAACACGCGCGGATGCGGCTCGCGTTCCGCCAACGCGCCCTCGGCCACGGAACAGACGGCGGACAGCATGGCGAGTGCCAGGGGATCGTCCATCGCCATCGCCGCGCCGGCATGGACCAGTTCGCCGGTGAAGTGGCCGAGTTGGTCGGACAGCCGCGCCACCCAGCGGGCGAGGATCAGGTTCCCCGGCTGCCAGAGCGCCGCACCCGCGCGCGATCCGCCGCCGCGCACCAGGCCGCGATGCAGCCCGTGCGCCTCGGTCATCAGGGTGGCGATCGCATCGCCCTCGCCATAGGGCCGCGAATCCAGCACGATCGCCGGGGCATCCCATTCCATTGTCGGTGCTTTGACCTCCGTTCGCTTGATCCGGTCCGCGTCATATCCAAATGTTTGGTGTGCGCGCTTCAGTGTGGGGTTCTAGCAGGTATAGGCGCTGCGGGGGATCGATGGCCGGGCATGGACGGCGGCGGCTGGCAATCATCGGCGGGGGAACGTTGCTCCTGGCCTCCTGTGACATCGGGCCGCAGCCGGGCACCAGTGCCGCGAACGTGGAAGCGTTGCCGATAGCGCGGAATTGTGTCGCCTCGCTGCCGCTGTTCGGCAGCTGGCACTATCCCGGCGGCTTGGTCGGTGAAGCCTATATCCCACCCAATGGCAGCATCCGCACCAACAATGACGGCCGCTGGTGCTGGACGAAATATGTCTTCTACTGGGGTCAGCAGCCAATCGTCCCCGGCATGCGCGTCGCCGTCCCGCCGCAACATGGCGAGGTGCGAACCGGCGCGATCGGCAACGAACTGCGGTTCGCCTACCGGCCGGCGCCCGGGTTCACCGGCGAGGACAGTTTCCATATCCGGCTCGACACGCCGAACCCATGGGACGTGCCGGTTCGGGTAACGGTGACGCAATAGCGTTTCCGCTCCTATTCCTTGTCGTCCAGCCCGATCGCCCGCAGTCGCGCCCGTTCCTCGTCCCAGCCGGCACGTTCCTTCACGTTCAGGAACAGATGCACATTGCGCTCCAACAGCGAGGAAAGCTGCGCCCGCGCCTTGGCACCGATCTCCTTGATCCGCGAGCCGTGTTCGCCGATCAGGATCGCCTTGTGGTTGGCCCGCGCCACATAGACCGTCGCCTCGATCCGCACCGAGCCGTCCTTGCGCTCCTGGAAGGTCTCCGTCTCCACCGTGGCGCCGTACGGCACTTCCTCATGGGTCTGGAGGAATATCTGCTCGCGCACGATCTCGGCCGCCAGCAGCCGGTCGGGCAGATCGGTCAGCTCGTCCTCGGGATAGAGATACGGCCCTTCCGGCAGTGCCGCAGCCAAGCCGTCCAGCAGCTTGTCCACGCCGTCGCCGGTGCTGGCGCTGACCATGAAGGTCTCCTCGAACGCCGCCAGCGCGTTCAGATCTGCGATCAGCGGCAGCAGGCGGTCGGGCGAGACCAGGTCGGTCTTGTTCAGCACCAGCCACGCCCGGCGCTTCGCCTGGCCCAGCCGCTCGGCGATGGCACGCACCGCCTCGGTCGCGCCCGCCCTGGCATCGACCAGCAACAGCGTCAGGTCCGCGTCCTCCGCCCCGGTCCAGGCGGCGGCGACCATGGCGCGGTCCAGCCGCCGGCGCGGGCGGAAGATGCCGGGGGTATCGACCAGCAGGATCTGCGTCCGGCCGCGCATCAGGATGCCCAGCACGCGGAAGCGCGTCGTCTGCGCCTTCGGGCTGACGATGGACAGCTTGGCGCCGGTCATCCGGTTGAGCAGCGTCGATTTCCCCGCGTTCGGGGCGCCGACGATGGCGACGAAGCCGCATCTCGTGCTGTCGGGGCTCGTCATGGCGCAAGCTTCCCCAGCAGATCGGCCGCCGCCGCCTGTTCGGCCGCGCGCTTCGATCCGGCCGTGCCGCTGCCGGTGGCGCCGGCGACGGTGACGGTCACCACAAAGGCCGGCGCGTGCGACGGTCCTTCGCGGGACGCGATGATATATTCGGGCAGCGGCAGTCCCCTTCCCTGGGCCCATTCCTGTAACGCGGTCTTGGCGTCCTTCGGCGGGACCGCCTGCGCGGTCATCGCCGCCCCGAAGGCACGGCGGACGAAGATACGCGCCGGCGCAAGTCCACCATCCAGATAGAGTGCCCCTAACGCCGCTTCAAGCGCATCGGCCAGCACGGTCGCCTGACGCTTCACCCCGGCGCGTGCCTCGCCGGGCGCGACATCCAGCGCGGCACCAAGCCCGATTCCCTCGGCGACCGTCGCCAGCACCGGCTGGGAGACCAGATAGCCGAGCCGCTGGCCAAGCGCGCCTTCCTGCTCGTCGGGAAAGCGNNCGCTCGGCCAGCCATTCGGCGATCAGCAGACCCAGCACGCGGTCGCCGACGAATTCCAGCCGCTCGTTGGAGCCCGCGCCCTTGTGCCGCGAACGGCCGACATGCGCGGCGGAACGGTGCGTCAGCGCCTCGCGCAGCAGGTCGGGGCGGGCAAACGTATGTCCAAGGATGGTCTCGATCGGTGTGCCCACCGTCCAGCCGCTCAGCGGATGCCCGAGAACAACCGCGACCAGCGGATCTCGAACGGCCACTCCCAAACCTGCCAGATCGGATATCTGGCATCGACCGAGAAGAAGATGAACTCCGCGCGCCCCACCAGGTTCTCCACCGGGATGAAGCCGACCGCGTTCAGCACCCGGCTGTCCAGGCTGTTGTCGCGGTTGTCGCCC
>PKWQ01000185.1 GCA_003133265.1 Acetobacteraceae bacterium | reverse complement strand
GTATTCCCGTGTCGGAGGCGCGGTCGGCGCCACGCTGTATGTTTCACGCGGCGGCGGAACATGGGGGGCCGTTGCGGGCGTGTGATTTCCATCACGGCGGACAGGAAAGCCCCAACTAATGCCGGTTGCCACCATCAGCTTTCCGACCACTTGGCCGGTTCAGGCGTAAGTTCATCGTTGTCATTCCGGTCCCATCGCCGAGCGCGAGGGCCGCACGCCGCAGGAGGTTGCCTACGACATCCTGATCGAGGATGTCGGGCGCGACTTCATCTATTGCCCGCTGGTCAATTACGTCGAGTACGACCTGTCGACGTCGGAGGCGATGCTCGCCAACAAGAACACCATCATGGGCATCGGCGACGGCGGCGCGCATGTCGGCTTCATCCTGGATGCCGGCTTCCCGACCTGGCTGCTGGCCCACTGGGGCAAGCGGCGGCAGCGCTGGAGTCCGGAGGAACTGATCCGCCGGCTGACCTCGGATACGGCGAGCGCGGCGGGGCTCAACGACCGGGGGGTGATCGCGCCCGGCAAGAAGGGCGATCTGAACATCCTGGACTGGGACAAGGTTGCCTTCGGCCGGCCCTATGTGGCCTACGACCTCCCGACCGGCGGGCGCCGTTTGTTGCAGAAGGCCGAGGGTTACGCGGCGACTATCGTCTCCGGCGCGGTCACCTATCGCGACGGCGTGGCGACCGGCGCGCTGCCGGGCAAGATGGTGCGGGGGCAGCGGGCGGCATAGGGGCGGCATCTTGGACTTTGTGCGTGCGCCGGCGTCTGTGCTAGGCAGGTCCGGCGTTCGCATAGGGAGGGAAGCAAGCATGTCCAACGGGTTCGGTCGTCGTCGTTTCGCCGCGGGCGCGGCGGGTGTCGCGGCATTGCCGCTGTTCGGGATCGTCAGCGCGCGCGGCGATGCGCCGCAGTTCGAATACAAGTTCGCCAACAACAACCCGATGTCGCATCCCAGCACGATCCGCCAAGCCGAGGCGATCGCGCGGATCAACAACGAAAGCAACGGCCGGCTGAAGATCACCCATTTCCCGAACAACCAGCTCGGCGGCGATACCGACATGCTGAGCCAGTTGCGCTCGGGCGCGATCGAGTTCTTCACTCTCTCCGGGCTGATCCTGTCCACCTTCGTGCCGCAAACTTCCATCTCCGGCATCGGCTACTCGCTCAGCACCTACAAGGACGTGTGGGCGGCGATGGACGGCGATCTCGGCGCGTATCTGCGCGGTGCGGTCGACAAGTCCGGGCTGCATATGTTCGAGAAGGTCTGGGACAACGGCTATCGCCAGATCACCAGTTCCAGCCATCCGATCCGCACGCCCGACGACCTGAAGGGCTTCAAGATACGCGTTCCCGTCAGCCCGCTGTGGACGTCGATGTTCGAGGCGTTCGGCGCCGCGCCGACCTCGATCAATTTCTCCGAGGTCTATTCGGCGTTGCAGACCAAGATCGTCGATGGGCAGGAGAACCCGCTGGTCATCATCGACACTTCGAAGCTGTACGAGGTGCAGAAATACCTCTCCATGACCCGGCATATGTGGGACGGGTTCCTGATGCTCGGCAACGGCCGCGCCTGGCGCGCGCTGCCGCCCGATCTGCAGGCGATCGTCGCGCGCAACTTGAATGGCTCGGCCGAGGATCAGCGGCAGGACGTCGTGAAGGCCGACGGGCAGTTGCGCGCCGGGCTGGAAGCCAAGGGGATGGTCTTCAACGAGACCGACCCCGCGCAGTTCCGCGCGGCGCTGGTCAAGGCCCGCTTCTATGCCCAGTGGAAGGAGAAGTTCGGCCCCGAAGCGTGGGCGGTGCTGGAGAAATATACCGGCAAGATCGGCTGAACCGATCGGAATAGACAGCGCTCTATCCGCCGCCGGCCGCCATAGCCAACGATTGGGGGGTGGCGCTGGGGATCATCTTCCACGACGCTGCCTGAGGGGGACCACGCGCATGTCCGATAGTTCGTCATCCAGCCGGCCGGCGGTCATCGAGCGCCATTATACCAAGGGCGGGCTGACCGAGCGGCTGCTCGCCGCGCTGACGGCGGCGGGCAAGGACATCGACCGGCTGACCCCCGACGATCTCGCGGCGGTCGATGAATTCCATTCCCGCCGGCGGCTGGCGACCGAGGAGCTGGCCGACATGCTGGCGCCGCGGCCGGGGCAGACGCTGCTCGACATCGGCTCCGGCCTCGGCGGCCCGTCGCGCTACCTCGCCGGGGTGCGCGGCTGCCGGGTCAGCGGGATCGACCTCACCACCGAGTTCGTCGAGACGGCCACCGAACTCTCGCGCCGTGCCGGCCTCGCCGGGCGGGTGGATTTCCGTCAGGGCTCGGCGCTCGATCTGCCGTTTGCCGATGCCTGCTTCGATCTGGTGTGGTCGCAGAACGTGGCGATGAACATCGAGGACCGCGCGCGGATGTATGCGGAGATGCATCGCGTGCTGAAGCCGGGCGGGCGGCTGGCGATCCAGGACATCACGCAGGGGCCGGCGGGCGCGCCGCATTATCCGGTGCCGTGGGCGAACGACCCGTCGATCAGCTTCCTGCGCACGCCGGAGGAAACCCGCGCGCTGCTGCAAGCCGCCGGATTCCAGGTGCTGATCTGGGAAGACAAGACCGCCGCCGCCATCGTCGAGGCCGATGCCGAGCGCGCCCGGCTTGCCGCCAGCCCGCAGCCGCGCCCGGTGCTCGGGCTGCATCTGGTGATGGGAGCGGATTTCTCCGAGAAGATGCGCAACTCCCAGCGCAACCAGAAGGAAGGCCGCACCGGGATCATCAACGCCGCGCTGCAACGCGGTTGAGGGACGACGCCATGAGCCAGAAACCGGAGAATTTCGCCGCTGCCCTGCTCGCGGGCATGCCGGATGGCGTCGTCTATTCGGACGCGGAGGGGAAGATCCGTTTCTGGAACCAGGGCGCGGTGCGGATATTCGGCTTCACCGAGGCGGAGGCGCTGGGCCTCTCGCTCGACATCATCATCCCCGAGAACCTGCGCGCGCGGCATTGGCAGGGATATGCGGAAACCATGCGTAGCGGCCAGACGCGCTATGGCGATGGCCAGCTATTGTCGGTGCCGGCGCTGCGCAAGGACGGCGCGCGGATATCGGTCGAGTTCACCATCGTGCCGTTCACCGATGCCGCCGGGAAGATGATCGGCATCGCCGCGATCATGCGCGACGCCACCGCGCGGTTCGAGGAAATGCGCGCCCTGCGGCGGCAGATCGCCGAACGCGACCCGCCGCGCCAGGCATAGCGGCGCCGCTCAGCGCCAGTGGGCGGGCGCCCAGATCCAGGTCCCGTGACGCAGTACCCAGCGGCCCGGTTCGTAGGCCCGGTAATGCCGCGGATGCAGGACATAGACGCCAGGGAGCCACACATAGGCGCGACCGTCCCAATGCCAGTGGCCGGGCTGCCAGGCATAACGCGGGCCGGGCGGCGGCGGCATCGGCTCCGGGCGAGGCGGTGGCACCGGAGGGTAGGAAGGCGGCGGATAGGGCTGGGCGGTAGCCCCAACGCTCAGTGCGCCGACCAGCGCCAGTGCCAGCGTGGCAAACGAAGATCTTCTGGAAATACGCATCCCTCGCTCCTCGGTCGTGTCGTCGTCGGGGACTTGTCCGCCGGCGGGTCGATCCGATCAATCCCGCGCGGCGTGCCTCAGGGCGCCTTGTGGATCGGGTCGACCCAGGCCACCGCTTCCGGCTTCTCCACCGGCTCGATGTCCAGATTGACCACCACGGCCTCGTTGTCGCTGCGCACCAGCACGCATTCCAGCGTCTCGTCGGTGCTGGCGTTGATCTCCTGGTGCGGCACGTAGGGCGGGACGAAGATGAAATCGCCGGCCTCGGCCTCGGCGACGAATTCCAGCCGCTCGCCCCAGCGCATCCGCGCCTTGCCGCGCACGACATAGATCACGCTTTCCAGCGCGCCATGATGATGCGCGCCGGTCTTGGCATTGGCATGGATCGAGACGGTGCCGGCCCAGATTTTCTGCGCCCCGACGCGTGCCTTGTCGATCGCGGCGGCGCGGTTCATGCCCATGGTCTGCGCGGTGTTGGTGTCGAGCTGGTCGCCCTTGATCACCCGCACGCCATTGTGGCGCCAGTCGATCGTGCCCGGCGCGGGCGGTTCGTCGTGGTGATGGTCGTGATCGTGACCGTGCTCGTGGCTCATGGGTGTCTCTCTGTTGGNNGATATTAGTCGGCCCGCGCCGCACCAGCCAGAGCGCTCCGATTCTTCGGCGTTGACTCATGTGGGGAGTTAGTAGAACAAATAGCGAACATATTCCCATGCGCCCGCCATTTCCCCTTGTCCGGTGCGAACCGGACCCCGCTCCGCTTTCCATCCGGCCGGCCGAGCCGGTGCGGACCGGGTTGCCCAGCCGCGTGCCGATGCTGCCGGCGCATCTGCGGCAGACGCTACGCCCGGCGGCGCCGCGCTGGGGAGTGCTGGCGTTCGGCGACCCGCGCATCGACACGCATTTGCCGGGCGGCGGGCTGGCACTCGGTCAGCTGCACGAGATCGGCGCCGCCGGGGTGGAGAGCGAGACCGGGGTGCTGCCGGCCGGTTTCGCCGCATCGCTGGCAGGCAGGATCGCGCCGCCGCAGCCGGTGTTCTGGATCGCCCAGCGCGCCGATCTGTATCCGCACGGCCTGCCGGGGTTCGGGCTCGATCCCGCCCGGCTGGTGCTGGTGCGCCCGGACGACGATGCCGGGACGCTGGCCGCCATGGAGACGGCATTGCGCGAGGGCGCCGCCGGGGTGGTGGTCGGCGAGGTCGGGCGGCTGGATCGCGTCACCTCGCGGCGGTTGCTGCTCGCCTGCCTGCGCCATGGCGCCACCTGCCTAGTGCTGCGCCGCTGGCCGCATGGGCGGCGGACCGAGGACCGGGAGGCCAGCCTGGCCGCCACCCGCTGGCGGCTCGCGCCGGTCCCGAGCGAGCGCGAGGGCAGGGAACCCGGCCCGCCGCGCTGGCATCTGGCATTGACCCAGGCCCGTGGCGGCCGGCCGGGGGAATGGATCGTGGAAGCAGCCGGAGGAGGGGAAGATGCCGCGCATCCTGTCCGTGTGGTTGCCGCACTGGCCGATCCTGCGCCTGAGGCTGACCGCCGCGCCGGATAGGCCGGTCGTTACTGTGGAGACCATCCACGGCGTCCGCCGGTTGGCCGCCGTGGGGCCGGATGCGGCGGCGCAGGGGCTTCTGCCCGGGCAGACGCTGGCGGACGCGCGCGCGCTGTGTCCGGGGCTGATCGCGCATGACGCCGACCCGGAGGCGGACGCGGCCGCGCTGGCAAGCCTCGCCGGCTGGTGCGAGCGCTATACGCCGCTGGCGGCGGCGGATTTTCCCGATGGTCTGTGGCTGGACATCACCGGCTGCGCGCATCTGCTCGGCGGCGAGGCGGCGCTGGCGCGGGATCTGCGGGCGCGGCTGGTTCGCAACTCCCTGGCCTGCCGTCTCGCCATCGCCGGCACCGCCGGGGCCGCCTGGGCGCTGGCGCATGCGTC
>PKWQ01000408.1 GCA_003133265.1 Acetobacteraceae bacterium | reverse complement strand
CGGGGCGATCCGCCACAGCCGGCACAACAGCCGGAGCGCCGCCGCCGCGTCGGCCGAGCCGCCGCCGATGCCGGAAGCGACCGGCAGGCGTTTCTCCAGCGTCAGACGCGCGCGGGGCACGATCCCCGCCGTTTCGGCCAGCGCCCTGGCGGCGCGCAGCACCAGATTGTCGGGTTCCGCTGTCAGCGCCGCGCCGAACGGGCCGGTCAGCGAGAGCGACAGGTCCTCGGCCGGTTCGCCCTCCAGCCGGTCGCCGATCCCGGCGAACACCGCCAGACTGTCCAGCAGATGGTAGCCGTCGGCGCGCTTGCCGATGACGCGCAGGAACAGATTGACCTTGGCGGGCGCCGCCTCGCTCAGCATCGTCGGGTCCGCGGGTTCAGGGCGCGTGCTGCGCGGCGGCGGTGGTCGATACCGGGCCGGGCTGTGCCAGTTGGCTGTCCGCGTCGCGCAGCTTTTTCTCCAGTGCCGCCTGATCCTCGGGTTCGGGATTGAGGGTCAGCGCCCGGCGCCACTGGAACACCGCTTCCAGCCGCCGTCCCACCGCCCAGTAGGCGTCGCCGAGATGCTGGTTGATCGTCGCATCCTCCGACTGCAATCCGACGGCGCGCTCCAGCATCGGCACCGCCTCGGCGGTCTGGCCCTGGCGGATCATGATCCAGCCCAGGCTGTCGACGATCGCGCCGTCGTTCGGCGTCTGCTCCAGCGCGCGCTCGATCATCCGCCGTGCTTCCGGCAGTCGGATGCCCTGATCGGCCCAGGTGTAGCCGAGATAGTTCAGGACGTAGGGCTGGTCGGGCGCCAGTGCCAAAGCGCGCTGAAGGTCGGCTTCCGCTTCAGGCCATTCGTGCGCCTGCTCGTGAGCGATGCCGCGCGAATAGAACAGTGGCCAGCCCGACCGGCGCGGGCCTTTCAGTTTGGCCACCGCGCCGTCGTAGGCGGCGATCGCTGCCTGAAAACGCTTCTTGCCGCGCAGGATGTCGCCCATCTGCACGTCGGGCAGCGGGTTCTTCGGGTAGTCCCGGGCCAGCGCGGAGAGCGCGTCGATCGCCTGGTCGGTGTGGTCCAGCCGTTGCTGGAGCTGGGCGCGATGCAGGCGCACGATGCCGCTCAACGGATCGCTGTCGGGAATAGGCGCCAGCGCATCCAACGCTGCCTGGGGCTGGTGCGCGACGTCATGGATGTCCGCCATCAGCAGCCNNCAGGTCGGGCCGCAGATTGAGCGCGAGATTCAGCATGATCAGCGCGTAGTCGCTGGCGTCCTGCTGGCGCAGCGCCGCGCCCAGCGCCAGGTATGCCTCGGCGATGCCCTGCGTCGGGTTGGCCACTGGCGGGTTCCGGCCGGCGGCGACCAGGGCCGGCACGACCAGCGACAGTTCGTCCTGGCCGTCGGAGAGGGCGGAGAGCCCCCGCTCCGCGTCCGCCGCATGGCCCTGCCGTGTCAGCCAACTCGCCAGGATCTGTGTCAGGCGCAGATTGGTGGCGCTGAACTCGTTTTCGGCGATACGGTAGAACCGAGTCGCCTCTGGAACCCGTCCGGCCTGATCGGCGATCAGGGCCGCGTGCAGGGCGTAGATGCCGCGGAAGCGCTGTCCCTCCACCAANNCCAGGCCAGCAGCAGCGGTTGCAGCAACTGGGTCAGCCCCTGGCGCGGCATGGCGCGGAAACGCTGTTCCGCTTCGGTCCATTGGCCGGCGCGTGCCTCGATGCCACCCAGCAGGAGCTGTGCCTCCTGGTTTTCCGGCAGTTGCCGTGCCAGGCTTTCAGCCTCCGGCCGGTCGGACAGCAGGGTGGCGATGAAGGCGTTCTGCAACACCTCATGGTCTGTGGGGTCAGCCTGGAGCGTGCGTAGGAAGGCGCGCGCCGCCATGTCCGGGTCCGACTCGCTGTCGGCGAACCGGCCAAGCAGGTAGGAGCCATAGATGCCGGTGAAGCCACCATGCGCGTGTGCGCCGGCGGCCGGGTCGAAATACACCGGATCGCTGCCTGGATCGGCGGCGGCGCAGGCGGAGAGCAGGCCGAGACCGAGCAGCAGGACGCGGCGGAGGGTGCGGAGTTGCGACATCATTGAATACTACTAGCCCGGCGTGTGCCGTGTCATGCGGCGTGATGCCGGGGAGGTCCGTCAGAAGGGAGATGCCGGCCATGCCATTGACGCGGGCGGGTTGCGGGCGGGCCCGGGATCGGCTATCGGCGCGCCATCTATGAACAGCGCCGCCATCGAACATCCCAATCCGGCCATGCCGGCCGTCGTTCTCGAGTTTACCGCGGGCATGTCGTTCGCGGAGCGCCATCGGCTGGCGTTGCGCGATGTCGCCGATGCCGTGCATCTGTGGCGGCTTGCCTGGATGCTTGGCTGGTTCGACATCAGGCTGCGCTATCGCGGTTCCATGCTCGGCCCGTTCTGGCTGACGCTGTCGACCGGGGTGATGATCGGCATGCTCGGCGTGCTGTATTCGGCACTTTTTCACCTCAGCGTCCGGGAATACCTGCCATATCTGGCCGTGTCGCAGATCCTGTGGCTGTTCCTGTCGACAATCGTGTCGGAGGCCTGCACCTGTTTCACGCTGGTCGAGGCGGTCATCCGGTCGATCCGCATGCCCTTCATGCTGCACGCGCTGCGCAATGTCGTGCGCAATCTGCTGGTGCTGGCGCACAACGTCGTGGTGATCGTGATCGTCTACGCGGGTTTCGGCCTGTGGCCCGGCATGTCGCTGCTGCTTACCATCCCGGCGCTGCTGCTCTGGTTTATCGACGCCGTGGCGGTGACATTGCTGCTGGGCATGTTCTGCGCACGTTTTCGTGATATTCCGCCGATCGTCGGCAGCCTGATGCAGATTTTCTTTTTCGTGACCCCGATCCTGTGGAAGCCCGAGCAACTCGGCCATTTCGCCGCCTATTTGCCGTTGAATCCGTTCTACGTGCTGCTGGAGATCCTGCGCGGGCCATTGATCGGCGCGCCGCCGCCGCTGGGGGTCTGGTTGGCCGCCAGCATCTATAGCTTGCTGCTGTGCATGGGCGCGTGGCTGCTGTTCGTGCGCGCGCGCGGACGGCTGGCGTTCTGGATATGAGCACCGCGCCCAGGGGCATAGTGGTGGGACACGCGGGCGCCCCGGCACGGATCGACGTGTGCGACGTCTCCGTCTCTTTTCCGCTTTATCACGGCAACAGCCGCAGCCTGAAGAAGACGGTGATCGCCGCCGCCTCGGGCCGGCTCGGCCAGGATCGGTCGCACCGCGTGGTGGTGCAGGCGCTGCGCGACGTGTCCTTTTCGCTGGTCAGCGGCGACAGGCTCGGGCTGATCGGCTCCAACGGTGCCGGCAAGACGACGCTGTTGCGCACGCTGGCGGGCATCTACGAGCCGGTGGTTGGCCGGGTACGCATGCAGGGCAGCATCAATGCGCTGCTCGACCCCAATCTCGGGATGAACCCCGAGCTGACGGGGCGCGAGAATATCCGGCTGCGCGGCCTGTATAACGGCCTCGGCAGCGCCCAGCTCCGCCGGCTGGAAGAGGATGTGCAGGCATTCGCCGAGCTCGGTGATTTCCTCTCCCTGCCGCTGCGCATCTACAGCTCCGGCATGGTGGTGCGGCTGGGTTTCGCGCTGGCCACCGCCATTCGCCCGCAGATATTGCTGATGGACGAGTGGTTCCTGGCCGGCGATTCCGATTTCATGGAGAAGGCGCGCGAGCGGCTGGAAGACATGGTCCGCGGCGCCGAGATTCTGGTGTTGTCCAGCCACCAGGCGGATGTGGTGCGGGACTGGTGTAACCGTGTGCTGTGGATGCGCGATGGCCGCGTGATCGCCGACGGGGAGTCGGGCGAGATACTGGAGCGGTATCTGGGCCATCCGGTTCCCACCAAGGAAGTGACTGGCACGACCCGGCCACGGAACGAGCCGCCGCTACCCTAGCCCGACAGTCTGCCCTCGGTTACGCCTTGCCGGGGTAGTCCGCGTCGCTCAGGAACGGGAACGGGCCCGGATACTGCTCGANNGGCGGCTCCATCACGAACTGGCCGGGATCGCCGGGACGCAGCGACAGCTCCATCTGATGCGCCACCCCCGGCGCGATCGAGGCGATGGCCTGCGCCACATTGGCCATCACCGGGCGGTGATGGTGGCCGCAGACGATGCGCTGCACCTGCCGGTGCCGCGCGATCACCGCGACGAACGCATCGGCGTTGCGCAGGTTGATCTTGTCCAGGTGCTCGATGCCGCAGAGGAACGGCGGGTGGTGCATGCCGATCAGGGTCGGCTTGTGCGGCTGGGCGGCCAGCGTGCGGTCCAGGAACGCCAGCCGCTCGGCACACAGCTCGCCGTGGTTGGCGCCGGGCACCACGGTGTCCAGCATGACGATCCGCACCGGCAGATCCTCCACCGCGTATTGCACGAAACGCGGATCGGCGGTCACGCCGGGCAGATCGCCAAGCCCGGCGCGCAGATTTTCCCGCCGGTCGTGATTGCCGGGGATGACATAGACCGGCATCGGCAGATGCGATTGCAGCATGCCGCCGAGCAGGGCGTACTCGGCGGGAAGACCGCACTCGGTCAGGTCGCCGGTGATGATCACCACGTCCGGGCGCGGATCGTGGGCGGCCACCACGCGCAGCGCGCGCTCGGTCAGCATGTTGGTCTCGATGACGCGGTTGGCCGTCATGCCCTTCGGACGGATGTGCAGGTCGGTGAGTTGGCAGATCAGCATGATGGCCCCCCCTTCGATCCCAGTGCCTATTCCGGTGGTTTCAGGGGCGATTGTTCCACATGGGGTTTCATTGTGCCATCGGCTTGTTGCCGCGCCCCGGCCATCGCCGCCACGCCCTGCCAGCGCCGGGCGGCGTTGTGTCAGCGCGTTGGCGGGCGACCGGTGCGGCGTGGACCTAGGCGGAGGGGAATCCGTATAGCTTGGCCGGGTTGTCCACCAGGATGCGCTGGCGGGTGGCCGCGTCAGGTACCCATTCGAAGAACTGATCCAGCAGCGCGCTGGCTTCCGGCAGCGGCGGCTGCATGCTGCTGTGCGGCCAGTCGGTGCCCCAGACGCAGCGTTCCGGCGCGGCGGCGACCAGGGCGCGGACGTTCGGTGCCACGTCGTCCCACGGATGGCCCTTGGACGAGGCGCGGTAGCTGCACGTCTTCACCCAGGCCCGGCCGGAATCGAGCAGGCGCAGCAGCGCCTGGAACTGCGGATGCGTGGTGCCGAGGTCGGCCTTCACGCCGCCGATGTGGTCGACGACGACATCCACCGGCAGTTCGGCGAGCGTCGGCGCGATCCCGGCCAGCGTCGCGCCGTCGGCATAGACCTGGATGTGCCAGCCAAGCGGGGCGATCCGGCGGGCGAGCGCCCGTAACTGCTCTACCGGCGTGCCGTTGCCGGACACCAGATTGAACCGCAGGCCGCGGATGCCGGCATCGGCGAGGCGCTTCAGCGCGGCGTCATCGAAACTGTCGTCGATCACCGCGACCCCGACGGCGCGGTGCCGGCCGAAACGCTCGATGGCATCCAGCGTCACCCGGTTGTCGGTGCCGTACGGGCTCGGCGTGACGATCACCATCCGCTCCAGCCCGACGACCGAGGCCATCGCCAGATAATCCTCGACCAGGGCGAGTGGCGGTTCGTAGCGCCGGCCGGGGTCGAGCGGGAATTGGTCGAACGGGCCGAAGATGTGGAAGTGGCAATCGGCCGAGAGCTTCGGCGCCTTGATCCTGGGCGGTTGCACGGCGGCGTTCTCCCGGTTGGTGTCGCGGTTGGCCGGAGTGTAGAGCGGCTTCGGCGCGACTGGAAACCGGGGCGCCGCCTATGTTCGTGGGAGAGGGGGGGCGCGGGAGCGGGAAGCTTGGCCGTGGCGCTCAGTCCTTCGCGCCCTCGAAGAACTCCTTCACCTTGGCGAAGAAGCCCTCGCTCTCGGGGTGGCCCGCCGTGTTGTGCTCGGCCTCGGCCTCGAACGCCTCCAGCAACTCGCGCTGCTTGCGGGTCAGGTGCAACGGCGTTTCCACCATCACCTGGACATACATGTCCCCGCGCCCGACGTTGCGCAGCACCGAGAAGCCCTTGCCGCGCAGGCGGAACTGGTCGCCGGTCTGCGTGCCGGGGGGGATCTTCACCTTCGCCTTGGTGCCGTCGATCGAGGGCACCTCGACGTCGCCGCCGAGTGCCGCCAGGCTCATGCGTAGCGGCACGCGCACCAGCACGTTGGCGCCGTCGCGCTGGAAGATCGGGTGCGGCCGCACCGCGATATGGACATAGAGATCGCCGCTTGGCGCGCCCTGTCCGCCCGCCTCGCCCTCGCCGGAGAGACGGATGCGGTTGCCGTCCTCCACGCCGGCGGGAATCGAGACCTGCAAGGAGCGTTCGCGCTGCACCGTTCCCTGGCCACGGCAGACCCGGCATGGGTTGCTGATGGTGCGCCCGGAACCGCCGCAGGTCGGGCAGGTGCGCTCGATCAGGAAGAAGCCCTGCTGTGCGCGGACCTTTCCCGCGCCCTGGCAGGTGGCGCAGGTGGCGGCGGCCTTGCTCTTGTCCGCGGACCCGGTGCCGGAGCAGCTTTCGCAGGCGACGCGGGTCGGCACGCGCAGCGTGACCTTGGTGCCGGAGAACGCCTCGGTCAGGTCGATTTCCACCTGCTGGCGAATGTCGGCGCCGGCGTGGGCGCGCCCGGCGCCAGGGCCGCCACGGCGTCCGCCCGCGAATTGGCCGAACATCTGGTCGAAGATATCGCCGAGGCCGCCGCCATCGGTGAAGCCGAACCCGCCCGCACCCGCGCCAGGGCCGCCGTTCTCGAACGCGGCGTGGCCATAGCGGTCGTACGCGGCGCGCTTCTGCTCGTCCTTGAGCACGTCGTACGCCTCGTTGAGTTCCTTGAACTTGGCTTCCGCATCCTTGTTGTTGGGATTGCGGTCCGGGTGGAACTGCATCGCCAGCTTGCGGTATGCCTTCTTCAGGTCGTCCGGGCCCGCGTCGCGCGCCACCCCCAGGGTTGCGTAGTAATCCTGTTTCGCCATCTCAGCCCTTCGTCCTGGCGCCGACGCATGCGGGATTGGCCCAGGAGGGCCGCGCGCCGATAAACACAATCGCGCCCGGCTTCATCGAAGCGCGGGCGCGATCCATGGTTAGGTGAGGTCGGCGAGGATCACGCCGACTTCTTCTTCTTGTCGTCGACTTCCTCGAACTCGGCGTCGACCACCTTGTCGTCCGGTTTGCCGCCGGGCGCGGCCGCTTCGGGGCCGGGCTGCGCGCCGGCTTCCGCCTGCGCCTTGTACATCGCCTCGCCGATCTTCATCGCCGCCTGCGACAGCCGCTCGGACGCCTGCTTCATCGCCTCCAGATCCGTGCCTTCCAGCGCCGACTTGGCGGCGGCGACGGCGGCTTCCGCCTCGCCCTTCTCCTGGGCGCCGACCTTGTCGCCATGCTCCTTCAGGTTCCGCTCCACCTGATGCACCAGGCCCTCGGTCTGGTTCTTGGTCTCGACCAGCTCACGACGCTGCTTGTCGGCGTCGGCGTTCGCCTCGGCCTCCTTCACCATGCGCTCGATCTCCGCGTCCGACAGCCCGCCGGAGGACTGGATGCGGATCTGCTGTTCCTTGCCGGTGGCCTTGTCCTTCGCCTGCACCGCGACGATGCCGTTGGCGTCGATGTCGAAGGTCACCTCGATCTGCGGCACGCCGCGCGGGGCGGGCGGGATGCCCTCCAGATTGAACTGGCCCAGCACCTTGTTGTCGGCCGCCATCTCGCGCTCGCCCTGGAACACCTTGATGGTCACGGCGTTCTGATTGTCGTCGGCGGTGGAGAAGACCTGGCTCTTCTTGGTCGGGATCGTGGTGTTGCGCTCGATCAGCCGGGTGAACACGCCGCCCAGCGTCTCGATGCCGAGCGACAGCGGCGTCACGTCCAGCAGCAGCACGTCCTTGACGTCGCCCTTCAGCACCGCGCCCTGCACGGCGGCGCCGATCGCCACCACCTCGTCGGGGTTGACGTTGCGGGCCGGCTCGCGGCCGAAGAACTGCTTCACCGCCTCGATGACCTTGGGCATGCGGGTCATGCCGCCGACCAGGATCACGTCCTGGATCTCGCCGGCCGTCACCCCGGCATCCTTCAGCGCCGCGCGGCAGGGCTCCAGCGTGCGGGCGATCAGGTCGTCGACCAGGGCTTCCAGCTTGGCGCGCGAGAGCTTCATCACCAGATGCTTCGGCCCGGTGGCGTCGGCGGTGATGAAGGGCAGGTTGATCTCGGTCTCCTTGGAGGAGGACAGCTCGATCTTCGCCTTCTCGGCGGCTTCCTTCAGGCGCTGCAGCGCCAGCTTGTCGCCGCGCAGGTCGATGCCCTGCTCCTTCTTGAACTCGTCGGCCAGGTAGTCGATGACGCGGACGTCGAAGTCCTCGCCGCCCAGGAAGGTGTCGCCGTTGGTCGACTTCACCTCGAACACGCCGTCGCCGATCTCCAGCACGGACACGTCGAAGGTGCCGCCGCCGAGGTCATAGACCGCGATGACGCCGGCATGCTTCTTGTCCATGCCATAGGCCAGCGCGGCGGCGGTGGGTTCGTTGATGATGCGCAGCACCTCAAGCCCGGCGATGCGGCCGGCGTCCTTGGTGGCCTGGCGCTGGGCGTCGTTGAAGTAGGCCGGGACGGTGATCACCGCCTGGCTGACCGGCTCGCCCAGATAGGCTTCCGCGGTCTCCTTCATCTTGCCGAGCACGAAGGCGCTGATCTGGCTGGGGGCGTATTTCTCCCCCTTGGCTTCCACCCAGGCGTCGCCGTTGTCGCCACGCACGATGGCGTAGGGCACCAGGCCCTTGTCCTTGGCGACCAGCGGATCGTCGAAGCGCCGGCCGATCAGGCGCTTGACGGCATGCAGGGTGTTGGTCGGGTTGGTGACGGCCTGGCGCTTGGCGGACTGGCCGACCAGACGCTCGCCACCGTCGGTGAAGGCGACCATGGACGGCGTGGTGCGCGCGCCCTCGCTGTTCTCGATCACCCGAACGTCCTTGCCTTCCATAATGGCAACGCAGGAGTTCGTGGTTCCGAGGTCGATGCCGATGACCTTGCTCATGTGATGCAGCTCCTTGTCAGCGGTCGCAGGCGGCCCGAAGCACCGGATGCGACCCTAGGGTTGGAATGAGGTTGATGTATGGGGGCACAGCCGGCCGGGCAAGGGCCGGCTGCGCGAATTCCGGGCAGTTTCTGCCGCGATTCATACCGTTGTGTCGAGTTTTGGTCCGCCGGCGTCGCCGATCTCGGCCAGCGGCGCCTTGGCGACGACGACCATGGCCGGGCGGAGCAGCCGGTTGTTGAGCGTCCAGGCGGCGGTCCATGCCTGGATGATGGTCCCGGCCGGATGGGCGATGGTCTCCTGTTCGGCCATGGCCTGATGCAGGTTGGGGTCGAACTGGGCGCCGGTGGGATCGACCTTCTTGATGCCGTTGCGCTCCAGCAGGGCGATGAAGCTGCGCTCCACGCCCTCGAAGCCCTCGCGCAGCTTGGTGACGATGGCCGGTTCGTCGGCGCTGGCGGCGGGCAGGCTGTCGAGGCCGCGGCGCAGGTTCTCGGCGGCCTCCGCCACGTCGGTGGCGAATTTCTGCACCGCGTATTGCCGGGTTTCGTCCACGTCGCGCTTGGCACGGGCGCGGACGTTGGCGGTTTCCGCCTCCGCGCGCATCCAGCGCTCGCGCATGTCAGCCAGTTCGGCCTCCAGCTCGGTGATGCGCGCGGTGGCCGCCTGCATCAGCTGTTCCGGGGTTTGCGGGGTGTCGGCGCCGGGGCCGGATTGGGCGTCGGCCTCGGCGCTGAAGGAGGGGTGTTCGGGTTCGGTGCTCATGGTCGGTTCAGTTAGGGCGAGAGGGAGCCGGAGGCAAGCGGGGGCGGCCTATCCCAGCAGCCGCCCGATCACCCGCGCCGTATAGTCCACCACCGGGATGATCCGCCCGTAATTGATCCGCGTCGGCCCGATCACGCCGATGGCGCCGACGATGCGCCCGCCCTCGGCGCGGGCCGGGGCCACCACCATCGACACGCCGGTGGTGCCGAACAGCCCGCTTTCGGCGCCGATGAAGATCCGCACGCCCTCGGAGCTTTCCGCCAGTTCCAGCAGGCGCAGCATCGTCTCCTGCGTCTCCAGCCGCTCGAACAGCGCCTGGATCGCCGCCAGGCTCTCGATCTGGGTCACGTCCGACAGCAGCTTTGCCTGGCCGCGCACGATCAGGCTGCCGGCGCGGCTGTCGCCGGTCCAGGTCGCCAGACCGGCCTTCACCACGCCCGCGGTCAGCGTATCCAGTTCGCTGCGGTTGGCGGCCATATCCTTGGCGACGATGACGCGCAGTTCGGCCAGCGGGCGGCCCGACAGGCGGGCGTTCAGGTAGTTGCTCGCCTGCTGCAAGGCCGACGGCGGCAGGCCGGGCGGGATGTCGATCACCCGATTTTCCACATGCCCATCCGCGTTCACCAGGACCACCAGCGCCTTGGCATGGCCGAGCGGGACGAACTCGATATGGCGCAGCGCCCCGTCCGACTTCGGCGCCAGCACGAGGCCGGCGGCGGACGACAGGCCCGACAGCATCATGGATGCCTCGGCCAGCGTGTCTTCCAGCGACCGGCCGGAGCTGGCGAGCCTGGCGGCGATCGATTCCCGGTCGTCCTCGGTCAGTTCGCCGAAATTCAGCAGCCCGTCGACGAACAGCCGCAGGCCGAGATCGGTCGGCAGCCGCCCGGCGGAGGTATGCGGGGCGAACAGCAGGCCGGCATCGGTCATGTCCGCCATCACGTTGCGGATGGTGGCGGGCGAGAGCGCCAGCGGCAGGCGGCGGGAGATGGTGCGGCTGCCGACCGGCTCGCCGGTTTCGACATATTGCTCCACGATCTCGCGCAGCACGGCGGCCGAGCGGGGATCGAGGGTGGGCGGCAGACCCGCCGAGCGCACCGCGCCGCGCGGCCCCGGCGTGTTGACAGGCTTATCCATGGTGCGGAACTCCATCGGGCAAGATAGGTAGCGTGGGGGGTGGGGTCAATGTTTGCCCGCATACCGGCACGGAACCGCCCGCGCGACGGTCAGTTCGCTCACCGATCAGCAATGCAGTGAACGCGGTGTCGACCGGCGGGGCGGGGCTGAAGACGTTGGGCAGACGCAGGCGCGGCCGGAGGGGCGACCCTCCGGCCGTCGCCGTGTCGCTATGCCAGCAACCCCCGCCCAGCCAGATTCCGCATCAGAGCGCCGACGCCGAAATTCCATGGCTCGCACGCATCCGTCGACGCGATCCGGTTCACCAGCCGCCCGAGCTTGGGTGCCGCGATGGTCACGATGTCGCCGGTCTTGTGGGTGAAGCCCTGGCCCGGCGTGTCGCGGTCCTCGGTGGGGGCGAACATCGTGCCGAGGAACAGCACCGCCCCGTCGGGATAGCGGTGATGCGCGTTCAGCATCTGCGCCACCAGGTCCGCCGGGTCGCGGCTGATCCGCGCGATCGAGGACGATCCTTCCAGCCGGAAATTGTCGGCACCTTCCACCGTCAGGCTGATCACCGTCCGGCGGATGTCGTCCAGGGAGAATCCGGCGTCGAAAAACCGCAGGAATGGCCCGATGGCGCAGGAGGCGTTGTTGTCCTTCGCCTTGCCCAGCAGCAGCGCCGAGCGGCCCTCCACGTCGCGCAGATTGACGTCGTTGCCCAGCGCCGCGCCGACGATCCGCCCGTCGGAGGCGACCGCCAGCACGATCTCCGGTTCCGGGTTGTTCCAGGTGGAGCCGGGATGCACCCCGGCCTCCGCCGCGGTGCCGACGGCGGCCATCGGCTGCGATTTGGTGAAGATCTCCGCATCCGGGCCGATGCCCACTTCCAGATACTGGCTCCAGGCGCCCTGGCCGATCAGCACCTGCTTCAGCGCCATCGCCTCGGCCGAGCCGGGTTTCAGTTTGGACAGATCGTCGCCCACCAGACGCTGCACCTCGGCGCGGATCGCCGACGCCGCGTCGGGGTTGCCGCGCGCGCGCTCCTCGATCACCCGCT
>PKWQ01000245.1 GCA_003133265.1 Acetobacteraceae bacterium | reverse complement strand
AGCTCGATCAGCGCCTGCGCGATCAACAATTCTACACCCGCTCGCTGATCGAATCCAACATCGACGCGATCATCACCACCGACCCCGCCGGAATCATTACGGACGTCAACAAGCAGATGGAGGCGCTCACCGGCTGCACGCGTGATGAGTTGATCGGCGCGCCGTTCAAGGGCTTCTTCACCGATCCGGAGCGGGCCGAAGCGGCGATCAAGCTAGTGCTGAGCGAAAAGAAGGTCAACGACTACGAGCTGACGGCGTGCGCCCGCGACGACAAGCAAACGGTGGTGTCCTACAATGCGACCATCTTCTACGACCGGAACCGCACGCTGCAGGGCGTCTTCGCCGCGGCGCGCGACGTCACGGAGCGCAAGCGGGTGGAGGTGGAATTGCAGGCGGCGAAGGCTGCGGCCGAGAGCGCGAGCCAGACCAAGTCGGATTTTCTGGCGAGCATGAGCCATGAGATCCGAACGCCGATGAATGCGATCATGGGCATCGCGGACCTGCTAGCGAAGACCACTCTCTCCACTGAGCAAGATAAATATGTGCAGATCTTTCGCCGTGCCGGCGACAACCTGCTCAATCTCATCAATGACATTCTCGATCTTTCCAAGGTCGAAGCCTCGCAGCTCGATCTGGAACGGACCGGGTTCTCGTTGAACGACCTGCTGGAAAAAGTGATGGAGATGGTGGCGGCCCGGACCCATGAAAAACGGCTGGCCCTGGTGTGCGAGATCGCGCCGGACGTGCCCACCGACCTGGTCGGCGATCCGACACGGTTGCGACAGGTGCTGCTCAATTTGCTTGGCAATGCGATCAAGTTCACGGAATCCGGCGAAGTGTCCCTACGGGTCACGCTGGATGGGGACTCCTCTGTACCGACCGCATTGCGGTTCACGGTCTCGGACACCGGCATCGGCATTTCGGACGAGAAACTGGGCTCGGTCTTTGAGCGATTCACGCAAGCCGACTCATCCACCACGCGCAGGTTCGGGGGCTCGGGGCTGGGGCTCACGATTTCGAAGCGCCTGGTGGAACTGATGGGCGGCCGCATCTGGGCCGAAAGCGGAGTCGGGCAGGGCAGCGTGTTTTCCTTCGCCGTGCCGTTCGAGATCTGGGCCGATGCGACGCGGCAGGCGACCGAGCCGGTCGACACGGGTCCAGAGCCGCCACTGCCGGCGCTGCGTATTCTTCTGGCGGAGGACTCCTCCGACAACCGCACGATCACGTTGGCCTACCTCGAGGGCACGCCGTATCGGGTCGAAATCGCCGAAGACGGGGCCACGGCCTGTGAAATGTTTCCAGATGGACACTACGATCTTGTCCTGATGGACCGGCAAATGCCGGGCATGGATGGCTTGACCGCGACGCGGACGATCAGAGCGTGGGAACAGGCGAACGGCCGGCCGTCGACGCCGATCATCGCACTGACGGCCTCTGCCTTGAAGGGGGATCGAGAAATGTGTCTGGCGGCGGGCTGCACGGCGTATTTGACGAAGCCAATCAAACAAGAGGTGCTGCTGCAAGCGATCAAGGACCATTCCATGGTCCCGCCTTCGTCATCAAAAGAGGAAAGCAGCCGGAAGGGTGCGCTCCTTGTGCGTACGAAGCCTAAATTCGCAGACCGAATACCCGTGTTTCTGCAGAACTGCGGGCAGAATGTCGTCACGATGCTGGACGCATTGGATCGGAGTGACTTTGAGACGGTGGAGTTTCTGGGGCACGGCATGAGAGGCGCCGGGGGCATGTTCGGATTCCAGGCCATCACCGACATCGGCGCCGCCCTTGAGCAGGCAGCCGAGAACGCCGACATCGAAGCGTCGCGCAAGTGGGTGGGCGAATTGTCCCGGTACCTGGACGGTGTCGCGGTCATCTCCGACTAAAGCCTGATAGTCTCAGGTTGCCTCATGCCCTGAGTTGACGAGGTAATTGGCGCACTCCTCCGGGGTGAAATCGTCGAGCAGCCAGCCAATCAAAGGAGAGCATCCACACCGGCGAGGAGATGGGGGTTCTGGTGGATGCGTAGGCGGCATCGTCTGCAAGCCCACCGGACTCACCAAGGAAAATTGACCGGCCCCCATGGAGTGGTCCGGGTGGAATGTTAGTTCATCGTTTGGTGCTCTGACGCCCATCGCATGTCTTCGCCCCGATAACTGAACCTAGGATCAAGCACCGGCGCATAGCGGAAGGCGGCTGGCGGCGTTACAGCAGCGGGCGCAGCCCTGCCCATAGCGCGCCGCCGCCGAAATATAGCAGCAATGCCGCGGCTGCGCGGTTGAGCCAGATCAGGCGCGAGGCGGCGAGATGTCGGCCGGCCAACAAGGCGGCCGTTGTGAACCCGGTCCACACCAATATCGAGCCGAGAACCATACCCACCGCGATCAGGCCGCCACCGACCTGGCCCATCGCTTCCAGCCCGCCAGCATTCAGCATGATCGAGGTCAACATCACGATGGTCATCGGATTGGACAGCGTCAGTCCGATCGTGCCGACATACATCGAGAGGATACGGGACCGCCCGAGCCGAAGTTCCGTCGTCGGTAGCTGCCGGCGGAGCGCGCTGACCGCCAGATAGACCAGAGCGAGGCCGCCGAGCAGGCGCAGCGCCGGAGCCACCGTCAGCAGCATCGCCGACACCGTGGTCAGGCCGAAGGCGGCAATCGCAACGAAGATCGCATCGCCCGACACCACGCCTGCGGCGGTGACGACGCCAGAGAACGCGCCATAGGCAACGACCCGTCGCAGGCAAAGAATCTTCATCGGTCCGAGCGGCAGCAAAGCGCCAACGCCAAGCCCGATGCCGTGGGCAAGGTATCCCAGGCTGGCGAGCGTCTGCACCGGCATTCCCCAGATAGGCACCGAAATTGGCGCCGACGGCGGAATGTTAGCAACCGATCCGTGCATACCGCACAACCGACGGGCGTGGTTGGAAGCGATTTCAGGGCACTCCCAGCCGCGGCAGATAGCCGGCCTGACGACCCTCTTTAAGGGTAGCATCGGGCAGGACGCACGCCAGGCCATCGTCCAGGGCCTCACGCCTCGCCCAGGTGGCCTTGTCGGGATTTGGGGCGGAGCCCCAAGCTTGCTACGCTTCCTTATTAACGGGAGGAAACGCCATGGAAATCGGCGGCGCGATGTTCTTTACCGACTATGCGATGGCGGCCGGGGAGTTCGCGGCTGCATTGGAGGCAAGGGGCTTTGGCTCGGTTTGGGCGCCGGAGCATTCGCATATCCCGACCTCGCGGCAATCGCCGTATCCACCCGGGGGCGACCTGCCGAAGGCGTATTATGATTGCATGGATCCGTTCGTCTCGTTGACACTGGCGGCGGGGGCGACGAAGACCCTGAAGCTGGGCACCGGCATTTGCCTGGTTACCCAGCGCGATCCGATCCAGACCGCGAAGCTGGTGGCCTCGATCGACCAGGTTTCCCGGGGGCGGTTCCTGTTCGGCGTCGGCAATGGCTGGAACGCCGAGGAGATGGCGGATCACGGCACCGATTTCGCAAGCCGCCACAAGCTGGCGCGGGAGCGGATCGAAGCGATGAAACTGATCTGGACCCAAGCGAAGGCGGAGTATCACGGGGAGTTCGTCAATTTTCCCGAGATGATGGCCTGGCCGAAGCCGGTGCAGAAGCCGCATCCGCCGGTCATTGTTGGCGGGGCGTTTCCCTATGGCGCACGCCGGGCGATACGCTACGGCGATGGCTGGATCCCGCACGCCAGCCGCAAGGAATATGGCGATGTTGTGGAATTCCTGCCGCGCTTCCATCAGATGGCCGCCGAGGGCGGACGCGATATAGCGTCGCTTCCGGTGTCGGTCTGGGGGGCGCCGGAGGACAGCGATCGGCTGAACCAGTTGCGCGATGCCGGCGTGGCCCGGGTGATCATCACCTTCAAGTCCGCACCGGCGGGCGAGCTGCTGGCCAGGATGGACGTCTGGGCGGAACTGATCCGCAAATTGAACCAATAGGGGGGCAGGACAATGCAGTTCGGCGCGGGCATGTTTTTTACGGATTATTCGATGGCTCCGGCGGCTTTGGCGACGGCCCTGGAGGCGCGTGGGTTCGAATCGATCTGGGCTCCCGAGCATTCGCATATTCCGCTCAGCCGTAAATCGCCTTGGGGCGGGGGAGGGGAGTTGCCGAAGCATTACTACGATGTGATGGATCCGTTCGTGACCCTGACCGCGGCGGCGATGGTAACGAAAAGGCTGCGGCTGGGTACGGGGGTTTGCCTGGTGCAGCAGCGCGATCCCATTCAGACCGCCAAGCTGGTTGCGTCGCTCGATCAGATTTCCCAGGGGCGCTTCCTATTCGGCGTCGGTATCGGCTGGAACCAGGACGAAATGGAGAACCACGGCGTGGTGTTCGAGAGCCGTGCCAAGCTGGCGCGCGAGAAGATCGAGGCCATGAAGGCGATCTGGACCCAGCCGAAGGCGGAATATCACGGGGAGTTCGTCAATTTCGATCCGATGATGGCCTGGCCGAAGCCGGTGCAGAAGCCGTATCCGCCGGTCATCGTCGGCGGTGCGTTCCCGCATGGCGCGCGGCGCGCAATCCGCTATGGCGATGGCTGGATCCCGTTGACGGGCCGCGCCACGTCGGGCGACATTGCCGAGTACTTGCCGCGCTTTCGCCAGATGGCAACCGAGGCCGGGCGTGATCCTGCGACGATCCCGTTGTCATTGTTTGCCGTACCGGAAGAAGTGGATACCCTGAAACGATACCGCGATCTGGGTATTTCCCGCGCCGTGGTGAGCTTGCCGTCCGAGGATGCGGGGCAGACCTTGCCTGTTCTCGACCGCTGGGCGGAGATTATGCGGCAGGTCGCCTGACAGGGGCCGTCGGATGAACCAAATAGTGGACGTGCTGATTATCGGCTCCGGTGCCTCCGGCGCCGCCGTGGCCTGGAGCCTGGCCGGCACGCGGATGAAAATCCTCTGCCTTGAACAGGGCGATTGGGTGAAACAATCCGACTTCCCAAGCAATGGGCGGGATTGGGAGGCGCGGCGATACGGCGATTTCGACATCAGCCCGAACCGGCGGGCGCGGCCCACGGATTATCCGGTCAACGACGACAACTCACCGATGAAGGTAGCCAACTTCAACGGCGTCGGTGGCGGCACGATCATGTATACGGCGCATTTCCCGCGCATGCACCCGTCGGATTTCAGGGTGCGCTCGCTCGATGGCGTCGCCGATGACTGGCCGGTGGATTACGCGATGCTGGAGCCGTTCTTCGCCGAAAATGACCGCATGATGGGCGTCTCCGGCCTCGCCGGCGATCCGGCCTATCCGCCCAAGCAGCTGCCGATGCCGCCGCTGCCGCTTGGCAAGACCGGCACCCGTTACGCCCGGGCGATGAACAAGCTGGGCTGGCACTGGTGGCCATCGGACAGCACGATCGCGACCACCGAGTATGACGGGCGGGCGCAGTGCATCAACCTGGGTCATTGCACACCCGGCTGCGCCCAGGGGGCGAAGGCGAGCACCGACATCACCTACTGGCCGCATGCCATCCGCGCCGGGGTGGAACTGCGCCCACGTTGCCGTGTCCGGGAGATCACCACCAATGAACATGGCATGGCCTCCGGCGCCATTTACTACGATGCCGACGGGGTGGAGCGGTTCCAGCCAGCGGAGATGGTCATTCTGGCATGCAACGGCATCGGCACGCCGCGCCTGCTGCTGAATTCGGCATCGTCCCGCTTTCCCAATGGGCTGGCCAATTCCAGTGGTCTGGTCGGCAAGAACCTGATGCTGCACCCATGGCCGCAGGTCCGTGGCTATATCGACGAGAGGGTGGATGGCGATCGCGCGCCCATGCTGTCGCTGTGGAGCAAGGAATTCTATGAGACCGACCCGGCCCGCGATTTTGTCCGTGGCTATACGCTCCAGTTCCATCGCGGCACCGGCGTGGTCAACGAGGCGATCACCAGCGCGGCCGTCGGGCGCCTGCCCTGGGGTCAGGATCATCATCGCGTCTATCGCGACCTAGTTTACCGACGCCTGCAAATCGGGATCGCCTGCGAGGACCTGCCGGAGGAGCATAACCGGGTGACGCTCGACCCCGTGTTGAAGGACAGCCACGGCATTCCGGCGCCGAGGATCGACTATACCATCAGCGAGAATACGCGCCGCATGATGGAACACGGTATCGCGCGGGCGGAAGAAATCCTGACCGCCGCAGGGGCCAACAACCTCTATACGTCCCGTACCATCCTCAACAGCCCCGGGCATCTGCTCGGTACCGCCCGCATGGGCATCGACCCCGAACGTTCCGTGGTGAACGAATGGGGCCGCTGCCACGATGTGAAGAACCTGTTCATCGTCGATGGCAGCATCTGGGTCACGTCCGGCGGCGTGAACCCCACCTCCACCATCCAGGCACTGGCGCTGTACATCGCCGACAGCATCAAGCAGCGTCTGGCGACTCTGTTCGACTGAGGTGAACATGCGCACTGATCCGAAAACGATGCTCTCGCCGGCGGAAAGCCGTGATCTGCGGTGTGTCGCAGGCATGATGATCCCGCCAAGCGCGGCGTTCGGCGTGCCCGGGGCCGACGACGCAGCCATCTTCGCCGATATCACGGCATCCCTGGGCCGCGATTTCGCCGACGTGCGGCAGGCATTGGGTGCTCTCGCCGCCTTGTCTGGCGGGGCGTTCGCCGATCTCGACGAGGCGCGGCGCGCGGCGGTGGCAGAGGCGTTCCAGGCGCGCGGCGGCGCGGCACTGGTGACGCTCACGCGGGTGATTCTGCAATGTTACTATCGTGACGACCGGGTGGTACGTTCGCTTGACCTGGAACCGCGACCGCCGTTCCCCAAGGGGCACATGCTGGAACAGGGCGACTGGTCACTGCTCGATCCGGTGCGCGCCCGGCCGAAGATGTGGCGCGACGTGCCGCCGCGATGACAGGCGGACCCATGTGCGTTCGTATGATCTACGGCGAATTCTGAAACGAGGAGAGAGAGCATGAGCCGGTTGTTTGGGGATTTGCGCCAGATCGGTATCGTCGTGCGCGATATCGAGGCGGCGATGAAGCATTGGGTGGAGGTGTGCGGCGTCGGGCCGTGGTTCTACACCGACAAGCTGTCTGTCGACGCCTTCACCTATCGCGGGCAGCGCCATGACAACATCCATCTATCGATCGCGCTGGCCAATTCTGGCGACGTACAGCTGGAGCTGATCCAGCAGCGCTGCGACAGCCCCAGCATGTACCAGGATTTCCTGCGCGCCGGGCGTGAAGGCATGCAGCACTGGTCCAGTTGGCCAGAGGATTACGACGCCAAGCTGAAATATGCCCTGGCCAATGGCTACACGATTGGCCAGCAAGGCGAGAGTCCGCGTGGACCGTTCGTCTATCTGTGGAACGAGGGCCATCCCGGCACGGTGATCGAGATGGCGCACATGACGCCGGCTCGCGCGCGCATTTTCGACGGCGTGCGGGAGGCGGCGCGGGGCTGGGATGGGCGCGACCCGGTCCGGCGGACCTGGCCGGGCTGACGGCGGTCAGACCGCGAAGCTGGCCGCCGGGCGTGGTATGCGCCGGTGCTGTCGGCCTTTTCATCACCACGAAGCCGCGCCTCCCCCTACTCGTCCTGGTGTCCCAACGAAATCCTGTTTAGACCCGCGCCAGGCCGAACCAGGGCCGCAGTTTCATGCCGAGCAGGCTGCCGGGAATGGCGGCGAGGAACCACGCGAAGCCGTGCAGGCTGCCCGAGGCGATCCCGCCCACCAGCGCGCCGATATTGCAGCCGAAGGACAGGCGCGCGCCGACGCCCATCAGCACGCCGCCGATGGTCGCCGCGGTCGCTACGCGCAGGCCGGGCCATTGCTGGCTACGCAGGCTGCCGCGCCAAGCCGCCAGCAGCGCCGCGCCAAGCAGCATGCCGATATTCATCAGCGAGGAATCATCGGCGAGCAATGAGCCGTGCAGCGCCGCGCGCGGCCCGTCCCAGCTCCAGAATACCGTCTGCGACAGGTCAACGCCGAGCGCGGTGGCGGCCTTGGCGCCCCAGATGGTCAGGCCCATGGTGATGCCCCAGGGTTGGCCGGAAAGCAGGAAGGCGACGCCCGCCAGCACGCCGATCGCTACCGCCTCACGCAGCTTTTCCCAGGTTGGACGCGGGCCGCGGCGCAGCAGGAACAGCGCCAGGGCGGCGATGATCGCCAAATTGGCCGCCAATCCGGCCCAGGTGCCGAGCAAATCGGAGAACCCGATCGCCGGGATTGCCGGCAACGCCAACGCCGCCGGCAAGATCAGGCTGCCCAGCAACCCGCCCAGACAGAAAAACGGCAAGGCAATCAGCAGCGAGGGCGAGCCGCCGCCGGCCTTATACAGGCAGCCGGAGCCGCAACCGTTGGCCAGCTGCATGCCGAGCCCGAACAGAGCGGCGCCGCCGATTACCGGCAGGCCGATTGGCCAGACCCAGCCGCCGTAACCATCCACCAGCGAGCCCACGGGGATGATGAAGAGCGCGGCGACAGCGGCAACCAGCAGGCCCGCCACTATCCCCGAGCCGTCACCGCGCCCCAGCCAAGCCCGGTAGGAGGAGGTGTAGCCGAACTCGACGGCGAGAAAGATCGCGCCCAGCACCGCCGAGACCGCCAGCAGGCCGAGCGAGGACCATGCCCCGTCGCCGGCCAGCAGGGCGCCGGTCAGAAACAGGGCGAGGGCGGCAAGTAAGGCGAACGCCCGATCGCGCGGCACGGCGGTCAGGCCGGCTGCGCGTGCGGGGGTTGCCTGGTTGAAAGCGGCGGCGGTCACGGGGTCTCGACCACCACCGGGCGGCTGCCATCGGCGGCCCATTGCGACATGGAACCATCATACATCTTGGTGTTCCGCTTGTTCAGCACCTCGGAGAGCACGAACCAGTCGGTCGCGGCGAGATGGCCGGTGTTGCAATAGGTGACCGCCTTCCCGTCGCCCACCTTGGCGAACAGTTTTTTCAGATCGCTCTTGGATTTCAGCTTGGCGCCGGATTGCAGAGCCTCGGTCTGATCGACCCATACCGCACCGGGCAGGTGGCCAAGCGTCTTAACCACCGGGGTCTTTGCCGTGCCGTTCCATTGCGCGGGCGGGCGGGCATCGACCAGCGTCTCCGAGCCTGTCGCGACGGCTTTCTCCACCTCGGACAGTTCGGCGCGGATGCTCGGGTCGTAGTGAGCGGCGAAGGTGACGTGCCTGGGCTGCACTGGGGCGGTCGCCACCTTGTCCGCCGGATTGGCGCGCCAGCCGTTCCAGCCGCCATCCAGCACCGAGACAGCCTGGTGTCCCAGCACCTTGAAGGTCCAGTAGACACGCGCCATGGCGCCGAAATCGTCGCCGACAATCACCGCATGGCTGTCGTCCGCGACGCCGAAATTGCCGATCACCGCGGAAATCCTGTCGATCGGCGGCAGCGCGCCGCCGGCGCCGTCTTGCGTAACCGCGCGCCAGCCGGATTTTTCGTAATCCGCGCCGACCGCGCCGGGGATGTGGCCCGTCGCGTACTGGGCGGCGGGCCTGAGATCCAGCACGACCAGCTTGGGATCGTTGAGATGGGCGCGCAGCCAGTCAGATGAGACGAGCGGCTGGGCGACGGCCGCCTGCGCCGTCAGCGCGAACGCGCCGGCGGCGATCGTGGCGGCGAAATGATGTGAACGCATTATGTCTCCATTATCGAATTGGAGAATATATATCTATTATATTGAATTATAACGCAATAAGTAGGATAATTTACCACAAATAATATATTTTCGGGGTAGAATATTTCTTATAAACCGTCCGCCGGGCATGGATGCCACTGCGGAGGTCGTGCTGCTCATTCGTGCTCAGGCGTCCGGCAAGATGCGCAGGCAGGGCGGATTGCCCGGCGAGTTTGTGCTCCGCGCGCTCGGCGTCTCGCTTCGCGACGGCGAAGTAGTCCCGGACCTTCTGCGACGGCGGGACCGGTTCGCTGATGGGACCTGGACGACCGGGCGCACGGGGTAGCGTCGCTTGCGACCAGGCGACTGGCGTGGAGAGAAGCACCAACATCGCCGCCAGAAGCAGAGGACTGAAACGCAAATTCATCATCGCCGTGGCCCTCGTATGGGACAGCCGGCTAACAGGAGTATTCTCCCTTATCTTCACGTAGACTGAGGGTGCTGTTGTGTATGAGGGTTGGAACCCGCACGATTTCGCCAAGTCTTCTTCCGTGTCCGATCACAAGGGAGTTGCACAGGCAAAATGGCGCCATACTGGACAGAGCATTGGTCACTCGCTCGGATCAGGTCATTCAGCAGAAGCGACGTTCCGGCGGGGTACGCGACAGTGCCGTCGCCCTGGCATTGACCCTGTTCATTGCCGGATGTGCCGGGCAGGGTATGGGCACCAAGGAAACAATCGGCACCGGCTCCGGGGCAGCGCGGGGCGGCATTGCCGGCGGCCTATTGGGCGGACGCGGCGGTGGCGGGGTGGCCGGCGCATTGGTCGGCGCTACCGTGGGCGGGCTGATCGGCAATCGGATTGGCGCGGCGCTGGATGAGGACGACCGCAGCGCGCTCGCCGCCCAATCCCAGCAAGCTCTGGTGGCGAGCGCGGATAATGCGGCGGTGCCGTGGAAGTCGGGCCGTACCGATACCGTGGCGACGATAACCCCGATCAATACCCATACCGAGGCGCGCACCGTCGCGGTGGTGCGCGATGCCAATGTGGCGCCCGCGCCGGCGCTGGAGCCGATCGGCCGGACGTATCAGGCGAAGGGCGCCGCCAATATCAAGCTTGCGCCGAGCATAACCAGCGCTTCAGCCGGCCGGCTGGCGCCCGGCGATAAGATCACCGCCGTTGGCAAGGTGAGCGGCGAGCCTTGGATCATGGTGGCTCGCGGCGGGCGCACCATCGGCTATGTCAGCGCCGCCAGCCTGGAACCTGTGCCGCGCCCCGCGGCCGTGGCGGCAGCGCCTGCGCGCAGCCCGAGCGCCTTCGATCTGGACAGCGATGCGCCGGTGCGCAGTGCGGCCGATCTCGATGCGCTCGGCCCCAACACGAAAGTGGACAAGGTCACCGCGGAGGTTCCCTGTCGCGACCTGAAGACGACCGTCACCGCCAAGGGCCAGTCCGAAACATCGACCCAATCGGCCTGCAAATCACCAGACGGTAGCTGGGAACTTCTGTAGCCCCCCGATCCGCCCAGAGCATGAGGATACGTCATGAAAGCGCGGTGTTCGTTACAGTGGCTTCCAATGGTTTCGATTGGCATCGCGGTTGCGCTTCTGCATCCGGCTGCCGCGCGGGCGGATGATTTCCTGTTGGCGCAATCGGCGGCGCACAAGCTCAAGGTGTTCGCCGGCGGTGGCGCCAAATGGTGCGGGCCGCATCTTACCTTGCGCATGGTGTTGGATGCGGACAGCCCCGACATCGCCAACCCCGCCGCGCAGAACGACGTGCTGAACCGGCTGAAGATGCCGATCGGCAGCGAATATGCGGCGGCGGCGGATGCGACGGCCAGCGTGCTGGCGCAAGGCAAGCCGACCGGCGGCTATCAGGCCAGCAAGGCCGACGGCTGGGTGTTCAAGTCCAACGTCTCGGCCACCACGGCGCATCAGCCGGCTTCGCTGGATACCGAGGCCGAACAGAAGGGTGCGGTCACTGCCGCCGCGGCATCGGCACGAACGGCACCCGGGGATGTCGCCGGCGGCAGTGATCCTGCTTTTCTGAAGCGCTATCAGGGATCAAGCATTATCGCCCATTAAACGCGACCCTATGACAGCTACAATATCGCCGCGCCCGATGAAAAAGACCCCTCCATCTGGCGCTTTTCGTCCGTTGAAGGTCAGATGACGCGCATCATATATCACGTATTGCCCGGTCACACGGTTCTGGAGCTGTTGCGCAATTATGAGCATGCGCTGGCCGATGCCGGTCTCGCTCAGACGGCCGAGCGCCTGCCTTTTGCGGACCGAATTTTCGCCTATCAGGTCTATCATCAGGGCTGGCAGGCGCCGAGTGGCGCCGATGCCGTTTGGCTGCAATGGGGCGAGGTCTGGCAGCAGATGGCATACGTCACCGCAAAGGGTGCCGTAGCTGGCCAGGACGTCAATGGCGCCGTGTGGGTCGGCAATCATAACAAGGCCTATGATGTCGATTTCGGGCACGGACCAATTCATTTTATGACGGATGACCCGACGGTGATCGTCGATGTCGTCGCTAAAAAGTCCGTGGACATCAATATGGTCACGGTTAAGGCGTCCGACATCGCCGACGCTCTGGCAACCAAAGGCACCATTGATCTCTACGGCATTCTCTTTGATGTCGATAAAACCGACGTCAAGCCCGAGAGCTCCAAGACACTCGACGAGGTCGCGAGCCTCATGAAGATCGATCGGTCCCTCAAGCTGGAGATTTCCGGACATACCGACAATACCGGCGAGAAGGACCATAATCTGAAGCTCTCCGAGGGTCGCGCGCAGGCCGTGGTCGATGTGCTGACCAAGAAATACGGCATCGACGCCGCGCGTCTTGCGGCCAAGGGCTATGGCGATACCAAGCCAGTCGCGCCCAACGACAGCGAGGCGAACAAGGCAAAGAACCGGCGGGTGGAGTAGCTGCTAACCCCGATCTGGGGGAAATGTGACATGCGCGATCTCGGATGCGTGCGACATTTTCTGGCAGGCCTCGGGCTCATGCTCGCTGGTGCGTACGGCGCGCTGGCGCAGACCGCAGCCTCCGGCGCGCCCGGTGCGGACCATGTCTTCGCGCGGTCCGCTGCGCATAAGCTGGCGATCGTCGCCGAAGGCGGCGCCGGGTGGTGCCGGCCCGATGTCCGGCTGCGCATGGTCCTGGATGCCGACAGCCCCGATGCCGGCAATGAGGCGGCACGGATCGAGCTGATGAACCGTCTCAAAGCACCTCTGGCGGCCGACTGCGCTGTTGTCGAGCATGTGCGGATTTCCGTCTTCCACCAGGGCAAGCAGGCGGGAACCTACCAGGCCAGCAAGGAAGGCGAGTGGAATTTCACGCCAGCACCGCGGGCGCAGGAGATAGCGCGCGGTACAGACGCCCGCCCATCTTCTGCCGGCGCGGCAGCACAGCCTGCGGCGCCAGCCGGCGCCACCCAATTCGCGGGCTTGCCGACCCCGCCGCGAGCGGCCGTGGCGCCTGCCAACGGCGCGGCACCAGCCGGGGCCAGCTTCTCCGCCCTGCCGCCGACGCCAGCAGACGCGCCGGGCACAGTGCCGGCGCAACCCGGAATTGGCACGCCGGCACCTTCGGTGTGCGCGATGCCGCCCTGCACTGGCTGCGTTTCCTGGTCGATGACCTCGGCCGCGTACCGCAGGCCCGCACGCGCAGCAGCCCCGCGGCGAACCGCGTCGCATTGGTGCGCAGCCAGGCGCTTTACACGCTGCAGGCGATCATCGAACAGGCGGTGCGCCCGGATCCGAACTGGCGCGAACTGCCGCGCTTTGCCCGCATCCAATCCATGCTGCGCCATCCCGGCGGCCCGCCCATCACCGATGCCCCGCCCACCGGCCCGGCGCTGGATTTCTACGATCTGGCCAGTGCCACCCTCGATGTTTTCCTCTCGACCGACCGCGATAAGAAAATTTCCGGTCTGACGGGATTGATGGGCCGGCCGACGCATTTCGACGGCGGTGGAATTCCGGTGTCCGACAAGGACGGGCCCTTTGAGGGTGCTGGCGCCATCTTCATCAATCGCGCGACCGTCGAGCTCGCTTCCCTACACAGCCGCTTCGGCGGTCCCGCCCCCACCGGCAGCCCGGCGGAAGCCGTCGCATGCAAGACATTGTCCATTCTCATGGGGCTGGCCGATCGCAAGCTTCCCCACTCCGCCGCCTTCAGGCGATACATGTGGGCCTACATGGTCGGCGACGAATGGTATGGCGCCGGCGGCACCACGGGGCGCATCTACGAGCGGCGTTTCCGCGTGCTGCGCGCAACGGCACTTCTGGCAGGCCTGCTCGATGGCCAGGAAGCCCAGCTCTATGCCCCCAATATCCTTGCCCACGCCGAGCAAGCGTATCTCGCCTCGGGCAGCGGGCCCAGCGCGGCGCAATTTCGCCAGGCCGTCATCAGCGCATTCCAGACAATCCGGGATATCAGCCGCTACGCGACCGGCCCGGGACGCGCTGCCTTCACCAAGCTGGTCGATGAGCATTTCGCGCGCGTGCGCCGCATCGCCGCCGCGGTTCAGGCCGCGCGCGAGCCAGTCTGGCCCGAAATGGCCAAACTGGTGATAATGATGCCGAGATTTTCGGATCCGGACAAGATTCCGCCCGTCATGGAGAAGGGTAATCGCGCCGGCTTGCTGCGCGCGTTGCAGCAATATCTCGATCTCTGGGACCAGTCGGCGCCGGACATCTCCCCCGCGGAGTGGCAGGCGCTTTGTCCACCCGCCGCCACCCCACCGCGCGTGGTGCTCATCGCCCGCGGTGCCAGGCGCGACTACATCATCGATCGGCTCTATCCCGGCGTGCCCACGGCCATCGATCTGGTTTTCGACGAGCCGTACGACGGCGAGAGCTACCCGGTCTCCATCGAGGCCGGCGGCAAGCTGGATCTTACCGCCCAGCCGGTGAATGGCGATCACCGGCTGTTCCGCACTCAATCCTTCCTGCCGGGGCACTCATGATCCGCAGTGCGTTCCTGCTGGCTTTCCTGGCCTGGATGGCGGCACCCGGTATCGCGTACGCCCAGACGCTGGAGCGCGCGGCCCCCTCGCCGCCGGCCGCCGCGCCATCCGCGCAAACGCCACCTCCGGCACAGGACGAACCCTGGCGGCAAGTGGCGAAATGGAAGATCACCTACGCCGATGCCACGCTCGGCGAGGTGCATGGGGTCGCCTATTGCGATTGGGGCCCGCCGAACTGGCGCAGCGCGCAGGTCTATCGCGACACTGGCGCCGGCCCGCATTGCCGCGTGCTGCTGGACAATCCAAGCGGTGGCGCGCGGCTGGAGCTGACCGCCGAGAATGACGACATCACCACGCCGGGCGCGAACAGTTCGGCCATGCGGCTGCGCCTGCATGGCGCCTCGCCGGAAGGGCGCGCGATCAGCCCGCCCGGCGTGCCGGGCCAGACGCTTGGAGCAACGGCGGGAAGTCCGGCGAAAATCCGCGTCAAGATCGACAATGTCGAAACGGTGATCGACCTCGCAACCTTCGCGCCGGCGCAGGCCGACACCGACATCGTCACGCTGGACCTCGCCATTCGCGCCGACGGCTCGATGGAGGGGCGGTGGAGCTATCTCGCCGATCCGCTGACCGAACGCGGGCCGCAGGGCCGCGGGCGCGCGGGATCGTTCACCACCTTGCGCGACGGCGACACCGCGCGCCTGCCCGCCCCCTCGCGCCCCGGCGGATTCCTCGCCCTGCAGAGCGGCTTCGAGCGGTGGGTGCCGCTGTCGCCGCGCTTTCGCGCCGTGCATGTCATCGAGGACCAGGCGGCATTCGACAGCGGCCGGGTGAAATATCCGCGCGCGACCGGCGGCAAGCGTCATTTGCTGATCGCCGGCAGCAACCTTCCCATCCATGACGGCAAGCTCTATGCACCGATCCGCGACAAGAAATACTCCTTCGTCAACCGCCAACTGAACGAAGGTCTGCAATACACGCGGCTGGCGGATTATCGCGCCAAGAACATCAGCCCGGCCAATCGTCAGATGATCGAGCGCGGCCTGGCTACCGTCACCGCCGACATGGATGCCGATGATGCGGCGCGCCTGCGCAACGGTGACGTCGTTCTGCTCGAAACCGACTATATCGGCAATTGGGAGGCAGGTCCGCAATCCCTTGCCTGGGGCGATGCCGAGGCGAGCTGGATGCTGCAATATGGCGACAATACCGCCAACGTGCAGTTCGTCCGCACGATCCGCCGGCAGGACCAACCCGGCGCTCCGCGCAGCAGCGAGCGGGAAATTGCGCCGCGCCTTGTGCTGCCCGAGCGCGTGCAGATCGAAGTGCGCACCGCAGTCAAGCTGCGCACCGACACGATTCCGATCGTCGTCGGCGGACCCGCGCTGGCCGGCAAGACGTTCAATCTCGTCGCCAGCCGGGTGGGCAATTCGATGGACCCGGACGGCCTCATATATCGCACACCCTTTCTCGTTTTCGCCGAATTCGGCATTTATCCCGATGATGCCGGCAGCTCCCAGCTGGTCTGGGCCAAGCAGAATGCCGCGGTTTTCGCCAAGGTCGACGATTCATCGACCAACTTCCTGCGTGCCAACCCCGCCAGCATTATGAACGGTCCGCCGCAACGAACCTGGCTGCCGCGCGACAATCAAGGTG
>PKWQ01000315.1:7719-15160 GCA_003133265.1 Acetobacteraceae bacterium | reverse complement strand
GTGGGCGAGGCGATGGCCGAGGCGCTGCCGCATCTGGGCGGACGGCAGCTGTGGGTGGCGATCGACAGCCGGCGCGGACGAGTGTTCCTGGAGCGGCCCGGCGCGCCGGTCGGCGCCTACGCGCTGGATGCTTTGCCGGCCGCCGCGCACCCCATCGCCGTCGCCGGCGATGCGGCATCCGCGGTCGCGGCGGCGCTGGCGGCACGCGACGTCAATGTGATGCTGACCGATATCCGCCTGCCGCTGGTGCGCCATGTGGCGCTGGCGGCGGCGCGGCGGCACCGTGGCGAACTGCCGGCGCTGGCGGCGCAACCGCTCTATGTCGATCCGCCGGAAGCGAAGCTGCCGCGCGGCGGATTGCGGCCGCCGCCGGCCGGCGGGTGAGCACAATCGAAGCGGCTGGCCCGGCGCATGCCGCCGCGCTGGCGGCGATCCATTGCGCCGCGTTCCCGCCCAAGGAAGCCTGGAGCGCCGATGTCATCGCCTTGCAACTCGGCCTGCCCGGCGCGTTCGGCCTGATCGATCCGGCCGGTGGCATGGTGCTGGCGCGCGTCACGGCGGACGAGGCGGAAATCCTGACCATCGCGGTGATGCCCACCGCGCGCAGGCGTGGCATGGGCCGGGCGCTGCTGCGCGCCGCGATGGACCGCGCGGCGGAACGCGGCGCCTGCGAGATGTTCCTGGAAGTCGCGATCGCCAACGGGGCAGCCCGCGCGCTGTACGCGGCGCTGGGTTTTATCCAGGTCGGCCGGCGGCGCGGCTATTATCCCGGCGGTGGCGATGCGTTGATATTGCGCGCCGACCTCAGCCGCCCCGGCGCAACAGCAGAAGACTGACCCCGTCCGCGCCGGTTTCCAGCGCCAGCACCGCATGGCCCTGCTCGGTGGCGGTGCGCGGCACGTTCTTCAAAGGTTCGTCGCCCTTGAGGCGGACCAGCAAGGTCTGGCCCGGCGCCATCCGGTCAAGCACAAGCCGGGTGCGAACGAAAGTCATCGGACAAACCTCTCCGGTGATGTCCAGCTCTCGGTCGGCCGAATTGAACCGTGTCATGATTTGTCGGCGTCCCAATTTTTCCGAATATCCATTGCGAAACGGCGGAGCGCCTCTTTATATGACGTAAATCTTATGCCTCGAAGGGGTCTATAATGGCAGACAATTCGGCGAATTCCAATGTCCTGGGACTGACAGCACAAATCGTCTCCGCCCATGTCTCGAACAATTCCGTGTCGCCGGATGCACTGCCGTCGTTGATACAAGAGGTCTTCAAGACCCTGTCCGGCGTCGGCAAGGAACCCGTGCAGCCCGACAAGCCGCAGCCCGCCGTTCCGGTGAAGAAATCGGTATTCGCCGACCATATCGTCTGTCTGGAAGACGGCAAGAAACTGAAGATGCTGAAGCGGCATCTGAAGACTGCCTACAACATGACCCCCCAGCAGTATCGCGAGCGTTGGGGTCTGCCACAGGACTATCCGATGGTGGCACCGAGCTATGCGCGGCATCGTTCCTCGCTGGCCAAGAAGATCGGCCTCGGCACCAAGCCGCGCGCGTTACGCAAGTAGACCGATCCCGTTCCATCACGCGTTGTCGCGTTCGTCCCCAGCCTGTTTGACGGCAGTCTGTTTGCCAGCCGGGGGGTCTGCCCGGTAAGGTCGGACCCTATGTAAATACTCGCGCGACCGCGCGCGAACCGGCCGCTCAGTTGGGTTAGCCGGGACCTGATCGCAAGGGAATGGATGGAATCGCGCATCGAGCGCCTGTGCGTGGAACGGGGCCTGAAGATGACGGGGCAGCGCCGCGTCATCGCGCGCGTGCTCTCCGAAGCGTCCGATCACCCGGACGTGGAGGAGTTGTACCGCCGCTCCACCGCATTCGACGGACGCATCTCTATCGCCACCGTGTATCGGACCGTGCGGCTATTCGAGGAGAAGGGCATCCTGGAACGGCGCGATTTCGGCGGTGGCCGGGCACGCTATGAGCCAACCGAGCACGGCCATCATTACCATCTGATCGACGTGGAGACCGGCAAGGTCGTCGAGTTCGCCGATGCCGAGCATGAGGCGCTGCTGCGCGAGATCGCCGGTCGGCTCGGCTTCGATCTGGTCTCGCTCCGGCTGGAGGTGTTCGGACGGCGGCGCGAACCCGCGCCGGCGGCGACGAAGCAAGCTGCCAGGAAGCGCGTCGCCAAGGACGCGGCAGCCGACACACATACGACCGCCCGGCCGGGTAGGATGCCGCGATGACTGCCGAAAAGAACCTGATCGTGTCCGCCGCCGAGGAAGCCGGCTTCGGAGAACTGCGCGCAGGCAATCTTGGCGTCCGCATCGCGACCACTGCGGGGGAGATCGACGCGGTACAGGCGCTACGCTACCAAGTCTTCTACCGCGAGATGGGCGCCCATCCCGGTCCCGACGTCTCCGCCAGCCAGCGCGACAGCGACGCGTTCGACGCTGTTGCCGACCATCTGGTGGTGGTCGATCACTCCATCGGCCCGGGGCCGGAGGGCGTCGTCGGCACTTATCGCCTGATCCGTCGGGCCGCCGCGGCCCGCATCGGGCGGTTCTATTCCGCCGCCGAATACGACATCTCCATGATGGAGCGCTTTCCCGGCGAGATCCTGGAGCTTGGGCGGTCCTGCGTGGCCGCCGACCACCGTTCGCGGGCGGTGATGCAGCTGCTGTGGAGCGGCATCGCGGCCTATGTCTTCCGTCACCGCATCCCTCTGATGTTCGGCTGCGCCAGCTTGCCCGGGATCGACCCGGATGTGCTCGGGGTCGAGCTGACCTATCTGTATTTCAACCACCTCGCCCCTGAGGAAATCCGGCCGCGCGCGCTACCCGACCTGTATGTGGACATGCGCCGGGTCGATCCCGCTACCATCGATCCGCGCCGCGCGCTGATCAAGCTGCCGCCGCTGATCAAGGGCTATCTCCGGCTCGGCGGCTTCATCGGCGATGGAGCGGTGATCGACCGGCAGTTCAACACCACGGATGTCGCCGTGGTGGTGAAGACCGATCTGGTGACCAAAAAATATTATCGCCATTACCAACTCGAGCAACGCGGCGCGACGGACTGAACCCTGTGAGTACTGAAATCGTCTCGCCTGCGGCCCGTCCGCCGGGCAGCTTCAACGTCATCATGACATCGCCCCGGCTCGCCGCGCCCGCGGTCGCGCTGCTGGAGGGCGCGGGCTGCACCATCCATTACATGCCGCCCTATCCCTCGGCGGACGCGGTCGCCGAACTGACGGAAGCCATGCAGGCGGATGCGATCCTGACGCGGCAAGGGCCGGTGAACGAGGCGGCGATGGCGGCCTCGCCCAGGCTACGGATCGTCGCGCGGCATGGCGTCGGCGTGGACGATGTCGACCTGCAAGCCGCCGCCGCGCGCGGCATCATCGTCGCCCGTGCCCCGGGATCGAACTCCCAGGCAGTCGCGGAACACACACTCGCGGTCATCCTGGCGCTGGCGAAGGATCTGCTGGCGTTGTCGGCGAGCATCGCCGACGGCGCCTGGCGCGGCGGCGCGACCAAGGTGCGCGACGTGGCCGGCCTCCGGCTTGGGCTGGTCGGGTTCGGCAACACCGGCCAGGCGGTAGCGCGGTTGGCGCCCACGTTCGGCATGCGCGTCGCGGTCCTCGGCGGCACGGCGGACGTCTCACGCTTTCCCGGCGTGAGCCGCGCGGCCTCGCTCGATGCGCTGCTCGCCACCTCCGATGTGCTGTCGCTGCACTGTCCGCTGACGCCCGAGACCTACCACCTGATCGATGCCACCGCCCTGGCGCGGATGCCGCAGGGCGCGTACGTAATCAACACCGCGCGCGGCGGCATTGTCGACGAGGCAGCGCTGGAGGCGGCGATCGATGCGGGCCATATCGCCGGCGCGGCCCTGGACGTGTTCGAGACCGAGCCGCCACCGGCGGATCATCCGCTGCGCCGGCATCCCAGGGTGATCCGCACCCCGCACGTCTCCGGGGTGACCGACGGGGCGCTGATCAACATGGGCGTGATGGCGGCGGAGTGCATCGTCGCCGCGCTGACCGGCGGCACTGTGCCGCCGGAACGCGTGGTGCGTTGAAATCGGACGCCGATTTCAAATGACCGCGCTTGCGCTGGCGATCCCCCGCGTGTAGCCGGCGCGCATGTTCAAGCGATTGCAGACACGTCGCGGCTGGCGCGCCGATCTGACCGCGCTGCTGCTGGGCGCGCTATCGGCGGCGGCGCTGCCGCCGGCGCATGTCATTCCGGTCCTGCTGCTGGCGATCCCTGGGTTGCTGGCGCTGATCGACGCCACGCCGGGCACGCGCACCGCGGCGCGGCGCGGCTGGTGGTTCGGCTTCGGCCTGAATATGCTCGGTCTCTACTGGGTTACCGAGGCGATCCTGGTGGAGGCCGCGCGGTTCTGGTGGCTGGTACCGTTCGCCGTCCCCGCCCTCGCCGCCGTGCTGGCGGTCTTCGTCGCATTGCCGGCCGCCCTCGCCCGCCGGGCCGATCCGGGCTGGCGCCGGGTGGTGGTGCTGGCCGCCGCCTGGACGCTGTCCGACATCGCGCGTCAGTTCGTGCTGACCGGCTTTCCCTGGAACCCCTGGGGCAGCATCTGGGCCATCCCCGGCATGGCCGGCGACATCTTCATCCAGCCGGCCGCCTTCGTCGGCGTGCATGGCCTGACGCTGGCCACGCTGCTGCTGGCTGCGGCCGGAACGGGCTCCTGGCGCTGCCGGCTTGGGCGCATTGCCGCGCTGCTGGCCTGGGCCGGGTTCGGCGCGCTCCGCCTCGCTGGACCGGCCCCGATCCCGCCAGACCTGACAGCCGTACTGGTGCAGGGCAACGTGCCGCAGGGCAACAAATGGAACCGCGATCTCGCGCTGTCGATCTTCCACCGCTACCTCAGGCTGACCCGCGACGGAGTTGCAGCGGTGCGTGGGCCGGCCGTGGTGGTGTGGCCGGAAACCGCCTATCCGTTCCTGCTGGATCGCGACGCACCGGAGCGCGCCGCGATCATCGAGGCGGCGGACGGCGCCTCCGCCCTGATCGGCAGCGTGCGGCTGGACGAACACGGCCGGCCGCGCAATGCCCTGTTTGCGGTCCAGGCTGGCGGCGCGATGACGGGCGTCTACGACAAATGGCACCTGGTGCCGTTCGGCGAATACCAGCCCGATTGGCTCCCCCTGCCGATCCAGGTGGTGCCGGGCGGCGGCTTCGCCCCCGGCCCCGGCCCGCGCACCCTGCACCTGCCCGGCCTACCGCCGGTCGGGCCGCTGATCTGCTACGAGGCGATCTTCGGCGCCCAACTGGTCGACCGGGCCGACCGTCCGGCCTGGCTGGTGAACGTGACCAACGACGCATGGTTCGGCAATTCCGCCGGCCCGCGCCAGCACCTGGCCGCCGCCCGCATGCGCGCGGTGGAGGAAGGATTGCCGCTGCTGCGCGCGGCCAACACCGGCATCTCAGCCGCATTCGACGCGCACGGACACGAGGTGGCGCGGCTCGGCCTCGGCCAGGCCGGCACGCTGGAGGTGCCGGTTCCCGGCGCGCTGCCCCCGACGGTCTTTGCACGTCTGGGGTTGTGGGGACCGGGCGTGCTCGCGTCAATGTTACTCGCGCTTGGGCTGCTATGGCGTACACCACGGCACGTTGAAGACGAGCCCGAACCGAATTAGCCGCATTTATTAAGAGTTTATCCATACTATGATACAGAGGTGTGAATTTTCATCCGGAATTGACAATTCTTGGTTGTAGCCTTAAGAAAGCGTTAAGCGCCGTCAGAATTTTCACCCGGAACGGGCAAGCGCCGCTGACGGGCTCTGGCGTGTCGAAAGGATTTGTTAGGAGGATTCATGGCGCGCGGCGAACAGATTGCCGGAACGGAGAAGGAATCCCGTCCGAGCCCGATCGACGTACATGTTGGCACCCGCATCCGGCTACGCCGCACCTTGCTCGGCATGTCTCAGGAACGCCTGGGCGAGGCGCTCGGCCTGACCTTCCAGCAGGTCCAGAAATACGAGCGCGGCGTGAACCGCGTGGGCGCGTCGCGGCTGTTCGACCTCTCCCGCGTGCTGGACGTGCCGATCAGCTTCTTCTTCGACGACATGCCCGACAGCCTCGCCACCGCCTTCGGCGGCCACCCAAGCGGCCGACGGGCAGCGGCCGGGTTCGCCGAAACCCAGGAAGGCTTCGGTGACGACACGTTAAACCGGCGCGAGACACTGGAACTGGTACGCGCCTATTACCGCATCACCGATCCGGCGGTGCGCAAACGCGTGTTCGACCTGATCAAGTCGATGGGCCCCGCCGAACCCTGATCGCCGGCAGGACGCGGCCCGGCCTTAATCGCGTAATTGCGGATTGTCGAAGCTCGGATTGCGTGCCGTATCGAGCGCCGCGCGCAGAGCCTCCGCCAGATCTCGCTTCTCCATCTCCCCAAGTGTCGTGGCGACCTCCTCACGCCGGGCCCGCGTGCGCAGCAGCAGGGCCGACACCCGGCCATCGCGCTCTTCCAGCTCCACCGACAGCCAAGCCGTCCGCAGCCGTCGTTCGGAACGCTCGCCGTTCGCATCAGTACGCACCACGCGCAACATGTCCGACGACAGCAGCAGCAATTCGCTCTGCCGCGCGGCGCGCGCGTGCAGGCGCAGCAGCCCACCGGCCAGGCCAAGCTCGACGGCAACAAACCCCACCACCGGCCACGCGCCGAGCAGCCAGAACCGGAGGCCGGTCAATATGCACGCGGTGGCGATCACGCCGATCACCATCCATTGGCCGCGTGGCGACAGGCTGCGGTGCGGCACGATCACCGCCTCGAACAGCACCGGCTCGGCCGGCTGTGCGCCCGTCGCGTCCATGCTTGATACTATTATGGTTACCGCCCACGAAACCACTCCTCTTGCCCCGTGCGCGGTTGCGCGCGACAAACAACGCATGCCGATGAAACCCACAGCAGCCAAGTCGCGTGTGATGACCCGGGCGGATGTCCGCGCGTTCCTGGAAGCGCTCGCACGGGCCAATCCCGGTGCGCGGAGCGAATTGGAATATCGCGATCCCTATACGCTGCTGGTCGCGGTGGTGTTGTCGGCGCAGGCGACCGATGCCGGGGTGAACCGCGCGACGAAGGGCCTGTTCGCCGAGGCGTCCACGCCGGCGGCGATGGTGGCGCTGGGCGTGGACGGGGTGGCGCGGCATATCCGCACCATCGGGCTCTGGCAGGCCAAGGCACGCAACGTGGTGGACCTGTCGCGACTGCTGGTGGAGCGGCATGGCGGCGAGGTACCGCACGACCGCGCGGCGCTGGAAGCGCTGCCCGGCGTGGGACGCAAGACCGCCAACGTAGTGCTGAACGTGGCCTTCGGCGAACCGACGATGGCGGTGGACACCCACATCTTCCGCCTGGGCAACCGCACCGGCCTCGCACCCGGCAAGACCGTGCGCGCGGTGGAGGACGCCCTGCT
>PKWQ01000315.1:0-7564 GCA_003133265.1 Acetobacteraceae bacterium | reverse complement strand
TGCGACCACATGCGGTCGGGGATCACGTCGCGCTTGGCGAATGGCTGCAACAGGCGCGGCAGCAGACCGGGCGAGGCATCGGCCTCGACCATGAAACGGACGGACAGGACGGGCACGGCTGCGGCTGCGGGAGACTGGTCTGTGAACACGGGAATATGACTCCGGAAAGCGACGGGAACGCTGCGGGCACGACTTGACCCGGCTGCCTGATCAGGCGGCCGGGAAGCTAATTCGTGCGTCGCAAGTCCGGATGTACATGCCCGCATGTTAGCGCATGGCGCGGACACGGGTAACCGAATTGTCGTCCCAGGACGGCCCAGGACTGAATATTCGCCCCGCGGAACCATGCCGGGGCGCACCGATAAACGGTTGATATCGTGATGCATAACCGGCAGAGTTGCAGAAATGCGGGGTCAGCCCCGCGCTTAACCCAGGAGTCCACCATGTTTCGATCCACCAGAACGCGCGGCGCCGCGCTGTTCGCTGGCTTGCTGCTCACGGCCGGTCTTGCCGCCCCCGCCCATGCCGAGGGGTCTGGTTCGGCGACGCTGGATGCCGTGCGCGCGCGCGGCCAGCTTGTCTGCGGCGTGTCCACCGGCGTGCCGGGCTTCTCCCTGCCCGACAGCCAGGGCGTGACACGCGGTATCGACGCCGACGGCTGCCGCACCATCGCCGCCGCCGCGCTGGGCGATGCGAGCAAGGTGAAGTTCGTGCCCCTGACCACGACCAACCGCTTCACCGCGTTGCAGTCCGGCGAGGTCGACGTACTGATCCGCAGCACCACCTGGACGCTGGCACGCGAGGGCAATCTCGGCCTCGAGTTCGCCTGGGTGAATTATTATGACGGCACCGGCTTCCTGGTGAAGAAATCCTCCGGCGTGAAATCCGCGAAGGAGATGGACGGCGCCACGATCTGCGTGCAGCCCGGCACCTCCACCGAACTCGCGATCGCCGACTACTACCGGCTGAACAACATGAAGTTCACGCCGATCCTGATCCAGGACCTGCCGGAGATCCAGAACGCGTTCCTGTCCGGCCGGTGCGACGCCTACTCCACCGACGGCTCCGCACTCGCCACCTTCCGGTTCAGCCAAGGCCCGAAGGCCGACGATCTGGTGCTGCTGCCGGAAATCATCAGCAAGGAGCCGCTCGGCGTGATGGTGCGCAAGGGCGACGACAAATGGTTCGACGTGGCGCGCTGGAGCTATGTCGCGGCGCTGACCGCCGAGGAAAACGGCGTCACCAGCCAGAACATCGACAGCTTCGCCGACAGCAAGGTGCCGGACATCCGCCGCCTCCTGGGCCTGGAAGGCGAACTGGGCAAGGCGCTCGGGCTCGACAACAAGTGGGCCTACAACATCGTCAAGCAGGTCGGCAATTACGGCGAGGTGTGGGACCGCAACATCACGCCGATGGGCATGCCGCGCGGCATCAACAACCTATGGAACAAGGGCGGCCTGCAGTATGCGCCTCCGATGCGGTGATGACAGCCGGCGGGGGGCCGCTATGACCCCCCGCCGCACGATCGCGTGGCGACGCACCAAATAATGGGCACGCACTGAATGTCTGAAACGACCGCCGATCCCCGCTTGACCGGGCCCCGCGCCGCGCCGCGCAAACGTATCCGCCTTTCCTGGTCCGATCCGGTCTTCCGTTCGATTGTCTGGCAGATGGTCGTCGTCGGGATCGTGGTGGCGATCGTCTGGTATCTGACCGCCAACACCAACCGCAACCTGGCCGCCCGGCGGATCGCCACCGGCTTCGCCTTCCTGTCCCGCAATGCCGGCATTCCGATCGGCGAGTCGGCGCTGCCCTACGATCCGGCGGTGAACACCTATGGCCGGGCGCTGCTGATCGGCGTGCTGAACACGCTGCGCGTTGCGGTGGTCGGTATCGTGCTCGCCACGATCCTGGGCACTATCATCGGCATCGCCCGCCTGTCGCACAACTGGCTGGTGGCGCGGCTGGCGGCGATCTACGTGGAGGTGCTCCGCGACATCCCGGTGCTGCTGCAACTGCTGTTCTGGTATTTGGTGCTGCAAAGCCTGCCGGCGCCGCGGCAATCACTGCGCATCGGCGATGCGGTGTTCCTGTCCAACCGCGGCATCAAGCTGCCGCTGCTGGTGTGGGAAACCGCGCATACCGGCGCGCTGATCGGTTTCTTGGTGGGAATCGTCGGCACCATCCTGTTCGCCCGCCGGGCCCGCCGGCGCCAGGAAGCGACAGGCAGCCGCCCACCAGTCTGGCCGGTGGCGCTGGTCCTGCTGCTCGGGCTCCCGGCGGCGATCTGGGGGGCGCTGGGCGCGCCGTTCGCGATCGAGCTGCCGGTACTGCGCGGCTTCAACTTCGTGGGCGGCGGCACCGTCAGCCCCGAATATGGCGCGTTGCTGATGGGTCTGGTGCTCTATACCGCCGCCTATATCGCCGAGATCGTCCGTTCGGGCATTCAGGCGGTCGCCGGCGGACAGTGGGAGGCAGCCGGCGCGCTGGGACTGAGCCGGTGGCAGGTGTTACGGCTGATCGTGCTGCCGCAGGCGCTGCGCGTGATCATCCCGCCGATGACCAGCCAGTATCTGAACATCACCAAGAATTCGTCGCTCGCGGTTGCGATCGGCTACCAGGACGTGGTGTCCATCGCCAGCACCACGTTGAACCAGACCGGCCAGGCGATCGAGGGCATCGGCCTCATCATGGCGGTGTTTCTTGCCATCAGCCTGTCGATCAGCCTGTTCATGAATTGGTACAATGCCCGCATCGCCCTGGTGGAGCGCTGATCCATGAGCGGCACCGCGCTTTCCGCCATCCGCCCGCCCGCCATCGTTCTCGGCCCCTGGGGCTGGGCGCGGGCCAATCTGTTCAGCTCCTGGTGGTCGACCGCGGTCACGCTCGCGCTCGGCTACCTGATCCTGCGCTGGTCGCTGGATTTCGTGGTCTGGGGCGTGGTGAATGCCGTCTGGACCGTGCCGGTGAATGCCCAGGGGAAGGCGGATGCCACTGCCTGCTATAGCGCCAAGGGAGTCGGCGCCTGTTGGGCGGTGATCGCCGACAAATATCGTTTCATCCTGTTCGGCCGCTACCCCTACGATCTGCAATGGCGCCCGGCGGTCTGCATTGCCCTGTTCATCGGCCTGTTTGTCGTCTCCGGCTTGCGCGCCTTCTGGCGCAAGGAACTGGCGCTGATCTGGCTGGTGGCACTGACGGCCATCGGCATTCTGATGTGGGGCGGCGTGCTCGGCCTTGCTTATGTGCCGCAGGACATGTGGGGCGGTCTGCCGATCACGCTGATCCTGTCCACCTTCGGCCTCGCCTTCGCCTTCCCGCTGGCGGTGCTGGTCGCACTCGGCCGGCGCTCGACAGGGTTGCCGGCGGTGAAGCTGCTGTGCGTGCTGTATGTCGAGCTGATCCGCGGCGTGCCGCTGGTCAGCCTGCTGTTCATGTCGAGCGTGATGTTTCCGCTGTTCATGCCCGAGGGCGTGAACATCGATAAGCTGCTGCGCGCGCAGATCGCCATCATCCTGTTCGCCGGCGCGTATCTGGCGGAAGTGGTGCGCGCCGGGTTGCAGGCGCTGCCGAAGGGCCAGCAGGAGGCGGCGGACGCGCTCGGGCTCACCTACTGGCAGAAGACCGGGTTCATCATCCTGCCGCAGGCGCTCAGGGTGGTGATCCCGCCGCTGGTCAACACCTTCATCGGCTTCTTCAAGGATACGTCGCTGGTGCTGATCATCGGCATCTTCGACCTGCTGACCGCCGGCAAGATCGCGATCAGCGAACCGACCTGGCAGGGTTTTTCCACCGAGGTCTATATCGTCCTTGCGGCGATCTATTTCGCCTTCTGCTATGCCATGTCGAAATACAGCCATGGGCTGGAGCGTACGCTCGACCGCGCGCGCCGCTAAGGAGATCAGGACCATGAGCCAGAACATCGCCCCTGCCACCGCCATCTCGCCGGTCCCAGCGATCGAGCTGGACAAGGTCAACAAGTGGTACGGACAGTTGCATGTGCTGCGCGACGTCAGCCTGACGGTGGGACAGCAGGAGCGCGTGGTGGTCTGTGGCCCGTCGGGGTCGGGCAAATCCACCATGATCCGCTGCATCAACCGGCTGGAGAGCCACCAGCAGGGGCGCATCGTGGTCGACGGCACCGAGCTGACCGACGACACCCGCGCGCTGGACACCATCCGCCGCGAAGTCGGCATGGTGTTCCAGTCCTTCAACCTGTTCCCGCATTTGACCATCCTGGAGAACTGCACCCTGGCGCCGATCTGGGTGCGCAAGATGCCGAAGGCGGAAGCCGAGGAACTGGCGATGAACTACCTGACCCGGGTGAAGATCCCCGAGCAGGCGAGGAAATATCCCGGCCAGCTTTCCGGCGGGCAGCAGCAGCGCGTGGCCATCGCCCGCGCGCTGTGCATGAAGCCGAAGATCATGCTGTTCGATGAACCTACCTCGGCGCTCGATCCGGAGATGATCAAGGAGGTGCTGGACACCATGATCGAACTGGCCGAGTCCGGCATGACCATGGTGTGCGTCACCCACGAGATGGGTTTCGCCCGGCAGGTGGCGGATAGGGTGGTGTTCATGGACCAGGGCGAGATCGTCGAGATCGGCACCCCGCGCGAGATGTTCGAGAACCCGCAAACCGACCGGCTGAAACTGTTCCTGAGCCAGATCCTGCGCGGACATTGACGCCGGCCATACGAAACCCGGCACTCTACCCCAACCGCGCGATCCGCGTATCTATCGCCCTTTGGCGTCCGGGATCGTAATCTGCGCGCAAGCTGCGCCGCGGTGGAGGAAAACGATGACCGGAAACCCCGCCTATCGCTCGGGCCTCGACAAGAACCAGGCGAACTACGCGCCGCTGACCCCGCTCACCTTCATCGAGCGGGCGGCCTACGTGTATCCGGACCGGCTCGCCGTCGTGCATGGCGCGCACCGCAAGACCTGGCGGGAAACCTATGCACGCTGCCGCCGTCTTGCCTCGGCGCTGGCCCGGCGCGGGATCGGCAAGAACGACACGGTCGCGGTCATGGCGCCGAACATCCCGGCGATCTACGAGGCGCATTTCGGCGTGCCGATGAGCGGCGCGGTGCTGAACACGCTGAACACCCGGCTGGACGCGGAGACCATCGCCTTCATGCTGCGCCATGGCGGCGCGCGGGTGCTGATCACCGACCGGGAATTCTCCGCCACCGTGGAAAAGGCGCTCGCGCTGCTGGACCGCAAGCCCATCGTCATCGACATCGACGACCCGGAATACCAGGACGGCAAGCTGGTCGGTGAAACCACCTACGAGGATTTTCTGCTGGAGGGCGATCCGGACTACGCTTGGCAGAACCCTGCGGACGAGTGGGACGCGATCACGCTGAGCTACACCTCCGGCACCACCGGCGATCCCAAGGGCGTGGTGTATCACCATCGTGGCGCCTATCTGAACGCGATCTCCAACATCGTCAGCTGGGACATGAAGCAGCACGCGGTCTATCTCTGGACCCTGCCGATGTTTCACTGCAACGGCTGGTGCTTCCCCTGGTCGGTGGCCGAGCGCGCCGGCACCAATGTGTGCCTGCGCCGGGTCGACGCGAAGCTGGCGCTGGACCTGATCCGCGCGGAGAAAGTCACCCATATGTGCGGCGCGCCGATCGTCTACGCGGTGCTGGTCAACGCGCCGGCCGAGCTGCGGGCCGGGATCGACCATGTCGTCGCCGGCCAGGTTGCCGGCGCCGCCCCGCCGGCGGCGCTGATCGAGGGCGCGGAACAGGCCGGCTTCGAGCTGACGCATGTCTACGGTCTGACGGAGAATTACGGCCCGGCCTCGGTCTGCGCCAAGCACGACGAATGGGCCTCCCTGCCGCTGGAACAGCGCGCCGAGCTCAACAGCCGCCAGGGCGTGCGCGCGCCGATGCAGGAGGCGATGGTGGTGCTCGACCCCGAGACGATGCAGCCGGTGCCGTGGGATGGCGCCACCATGGGCGAGATCATGTTCCGCGGGAACATCACCATGAAGGGCTACCTGTCCAACCCCGCCTCCACGGCCAAGGCGTTCGAGGGCGGCTGGTTCCACACCGGCGACCTCGCGGTGGTCTATCCGGACGGCTACGTGAAGATCCGCGACCGCTCGAAGGACATCATCATCTCCGGCGGCGAGAACATCTCCTCCATCGAGGTGGAGGAGGCGTTGTACCGCCACCCCGCAGTGATGAGCGTCGCCGTGGTCGCCAAGCCGGACGAGAAATGGGGCGAGACACCCTGCGCCTTCATCGAACTGCGGCCGGGGATGATCGCGACGCCGGAAGAACTGACCATTTTCTGCCGCGCGCGGATGGCGCATTACAAGGTGCCGCGCCGGTTTGAGTTCCGCGAGCTGCCGAAGACCTCCACCGGCAAGATCCAGAAATTCGCCCTGCGCGACGTGGCGAAGGCGCTTTGACGCCTGCGACGGAGACCAATGATGACCGAATACACTGCGCCGGTGCGCGACATGCGCTTCCTGCTCAACGAACTGGTCGGGCTGGCGGAAATCGCCGCCCTGCCGGGCTGCGAGAGCGCCACGCCCGATCTGGTCGAGGCGATCCTGGACGAGGCCGCCCGCTTCGCCCGCGACGTGCTGTCGCCGATCAACCGCGCCGGCGACACCGAACCGCCGGTGCTGGCGGACGGCGAGGTGACCACCACTCCCGGCTTTCGCGACGCGTATGAGAAATTCATCGCCGGCGGCTGGAACGCGCTGTCCTGCGATCCCGACTATGGCGGCCAGGGCCTGCCCCGCGTCGTCGCCTGCGCGGTCGACGAGATGTGGCAGTCCGCCAACCTCGCCTTCGGTCTCTGCCCGCTGCTGACGCGCGGCGCCATCGAGGCGCTGGCGCTCTGCGGCACCGACGCGCAGAAGCAGACCTTCCTGCCGAAGATGGTCGAGGGCGTCTGGACCGGCACGATGAACCTGACCGAGCCGCAGGCCGGCTCCGACCTGTCCGCCGTGCGCTCCCGCGCCGTGCCGGAGGGCGATCATTACCGCATCACCGGCACCAAGATCTTCATCACCTACGGCGAGCACGACTACACCGACAACATCATCCACCTGGTGCTCGCCCGCCTGCCGGACGCGCCGGAGGGGGTGAAGGGCATTTCCCTGTTCGTGGTTCCGAAGTTCCTGGTGAACCCGGACGGCTCGCTGGGCGCGCGCAACGACGTCCGCTGCGTCTCGCTGGAGCACAAGCTTGGCATCCATGGCAGTCCGACCGCGATGCTGGCCTATGGCGACAATGGCGGCGCCACCGGCTATCTGGTCGGCGAGCCCAATCGCGGCCTGGAATACATGTTCATCATGANNTCATGATGAACGCGGCGCGCTTCGCGGTGGGCTTGCAGGGCGTGGCGATCTCCGAACGCGCCTACCAGCAGGCGCTGGACTACGCCCGTACCCGCACCCAGGGCACCGAGGCCGGCGTGCGCGGCGGCCCGCGCGTGCCGATCATCAAACACCCCGACATCCGCCGCATGCTGATGACGATGAAAGCCACCACCGAGGCCGGCCGCGCGCTGGCCTACACCGCCGCCGCCGCGC
>PKWQ01000365.1:168-7132 GCA_003133265.1 Acetobacteraceae bacterium | reverse complement strand
GCGAAATGAGGGGAGCCATGAGCCTTGACCCCCCTCGTCTGCTGCACGGCATTCACTCCTCAACGGCTAATGGTGCGGCCGACATCGGCCTTATTTGATTCCAATGTGCCAATAACGTGACCGGTTTTGTTACTTATCACAAGCGACCAGTATCACCCCTCCAGCCGGAACGCATCGGCGATCCGCCGCACCGCGCCCGCCGCGTCCACCAGCAGCACGTCGAACCGCACCCCCGCCCGCCCCCAGTCCGGATGCTCGGCCAGCAGGATTTCCGCCGCCGTCAGCAGCCGCGCGCGCTGGCGGGCGGACAACGACACCGCCGCACCCGCCAGGGTGGGCCGCGCTTTCACCTCGACGATCGCCAGCAACCCGTCCTTCTCGGCAACCGCGTCGATCTCTCCGGCCGGCGTGCGCAAACGACGGGCGAGCACGGTCCAGCCGTCGCGCGCCAAGGCGGCGCAGGCGGCGGCCTCGGCATCGACGCCGAGCGCATAGGCGCGGACCCCGCGTCGTTTTCGGACTGACATGAAAGCGAGCTTTCCAGATGCTGGCCCCGGCTGGCAACATCCCCCCGCCGTTGGGAGAAGAAGATGCGCCGTCTGGTCCTGCTGTGTCTTGTCCTGCTGAGCGGCGCGGCGCACGCCGAACCGGCGCGGCGGCACATGATCGCGGCGGCACACCCGCTGGCGGCGGCGGCCGGGCTGGAAATATTGCGCGCCGGCGGCTCGGCGGTGGACGCGGCGGTCGCCGCGCAGATGGTGCTCGGCCTGGTGGAGCCGCAATCCTCCGGCCTCGGCGGCGGGGCGTTCCTGCTGCAGTACGACGCGGCATCCGACAAGGTGACGAGTTGGGACGGGCGCGAGACCGCCCCCGCGGCGGCGCGGCCGGACCTGTTCCTGGACCATGACGGCCGGCCGATGCCGTTCATGGACGCGGTGCTCGGCGGGCGCTCGGTCGGCGTGCCCGGCACGCTGCGGATGCTGGAAGCGGCCTGGAAGCGCCACGGCAAGCTGCCCTGGGCCGCTCTGTTCGCCCCCGCGATCCAGCTCGCCTCGGCCGGGTTCGCGGTCTCGCCGCGCCTCGCCGCCGCCATCGCGGCGAACGCCGCGTCGTTGCGGCGCCAACCGACGGCCCGGACGTATTTCTTCAACCCCGACGGCACGCCGCTGGCCGCGGGAACGCTGCTGCGCAATCCGGCGCTGGCCGAGACATTGCGCGCCATTGCCGGCCAGGGTGCGGACGCGCTGTATCGCGGCCCGGTCGCCACCGACATCGCCACCACCGTGCGCGCCGATCCCAACCCCGGATTGCTGACCGCCGACGATCTCGCGGTCTATCAGGCAAAGGAACGCGAGCCGGTCTGCGGCAGCTATCGCACGCGAAAAGTCTGCGGCATGGGTCCGCCTTCCAGTGGCGGCGTGGCGGTGCTGGAGATATTGGGCGCGCTGTCGCATGTCGATCTGGCCCGGCTCGATCCGGCCGGGGCCGAGGCGGTGCAACTGATCATGGAGGCCGAGCGGCTGGCCTATGCCGACCGTGGCCGCTATCTGGCCGACGCCGATTATCTGCCGGTGCCGGTGCGCGGCCTGATCGCGCCTGATTATCTGGCCGCCCGCGCCAAGCTGATCGATCCGGCGTATGCCATTCCCGCGCCATCGCCCGGTCAGCCCTCCTGGGAGGGCGCGATCGGCCCCGCCGCCGCATCGCAACCGACGCAGCAGGAACACGGCACCAGCCACCTCGCCATCATCGNNGGCCTGATGCTGCGCGGCTTCGTGCTGAACAACGAGCTGACGGATTTCTCTTTCGTCCCCGAACTGGCGGGCGCGCCGGTGGCGAACCGGGTGGAGCCGGGCAAGCGGCCGCGCAGCTCGATGGCGCCGAGTTTGGTGTTCGGGCCGGACGGCAAGCTGATGGTGGCGATCGGCTCGCAGGGCGGTGGGCGGATCATCGGCTTCGTCGCGCTGGCGCTGCTGCGCATCCTGGACTGGGGCTACACGCCGCAGCAGGCCGCCGACGCCCCGCGCATCCAGAGCCTGGGCGGGCCGGTGGAACTGGAGGCCGGCACGTCGGCGGCCGGTCTGGCGGGCGCGCTGGTGGTGCGTGGACAATCGGTGCAGGTGATCCCGGTCGACAGCGGCTTGCAGGCGATCGCGATCGGGCCGCTGGGAATGCTCGGCGGCGCCGACCCCAGGCGCGAGGGCGTGGCGCTGGGGGACTGAATCAGTGGCCGGCCGCCTGCCCCTCGATCGGCGCGCAGTTGGAGCGGCCGGAAGCAATGCAGTCCTGCATGCGCCCGGCCTCGCGCAGGTGGTAGCCGACGAACATCACCGCGACGATCAGCGCCACCACCAGCAGCAGGGCGGCCAGCGCGCCACGCGGCGAATGCGGTTCCTCGTCGTCCTCGGTCATGGCTCGGTCCGTCCTTCCGCGACGGCGTGGCACGCCACCTGACTGGCGCCGATAAGCGTCACCGCCGGTTTTTCCGCACGGCAGCGCGCGTTGGCAAGCGGGCAGCGCGGATGAAAGGTGCAGCCCGGCGGCGGGTCGATCGGGCTCGGCACCTCGCCGCCGACCTGGGCGCGGGCACGCCCGATCATCGCCAGGTCCGGGATCGCGTCCAGCAGCAGCCGCGTATAGGGATGGCGCGGCGCGCGGAATATTTCTTCCGCTGGTCCCAGTTCGACGATGCGGCCGAGATACATCACCCCCAGCCGGTCGGCCATGTGGCGCACGACGGCAAGGTTGTGGCTGATGAACAGGTAGGTCAGCCCGTAGCGGCGCTGCAAATCCTTCATCAAATTCAGGATCTGCGCCTGCACTGAAACATCCAGCGCGCTGGTCGGTTCGTCGCAGACCAGGAAATCCGGATCGCTGGACAGGGCGCGGGCAATGGAGACGCGCTGGCGCTGCCCGCCGCTGAATTCGTGCGGGTATTTCTCCCCGTCCTGCGCCGACAGCCCGACCCGGGCCAGCAGCGCGCCGACCCGCTCGATGATCTCCGCCCGGGATTTCGCCATGGCGAAGGCGCGGATCGGCTCGGCCACGATGTCACGCACCCGCCAGCGCGGATTGAGCGAGGCGTACGGGTCCTGGAAGATCATGTTCATCCGCCGCCGCAGGCCCGGCTGGGCACGGGCGGCGGACAGCGGCTGGCCCTCGAACAGGATGTCCCCGGCACTCGGCGCCAGCAGGCCGACGCTCATGCGGGCGATGGTCGACTTGCCGCAGCCGCTTTCGCCGACCAGCGCCAGCGTGGTGCCGCGCGGAATGGTGAAGGACACATCGTCGACCGCGCGCAGCAGGCGATGCGGCTCGCGCGCCAGGGTGCGTTGCAGCCAGGGGCTGGAAACATCGAAGACCCGGCTGACGCCGGCCGCTTCCAGGACAGTTTCGTCAGCCATGCGCGGCTCGCAGCGGGCGGATGGTGGCATCGTGCAGCCAGCACGCGGCCTCGGTCGCGCCCGCCGGCAGCAGGTCCGGCCGCTCGATCCGGCAGCGGGCGAACACGCGCGGGCAGCGCGGGTTGAAGGCGCAGCCCTGGGGAATGGCGGTCAGGCGCGGCATGGCGCCGTCGATCTGCGCCAGCCGCTCCACGCGATGCTCGATCGAGGGGATGCTGCCCATCAGCCCCAGCGTGTAGGGATGCGCCGGCGTGCGGACGATCTCCGCCACCGGACCGATCTCGGCGATGCGCCCGGCGTACATCACCGCCACCCGGTCGGCGGTCTCGGCGATCACGCCCATGTCGTGGGTGATCAGCATCACCGAGGTGCCGTGATCGCGCGCCAGCCGCTTCAGCAGGGCAATGATCTGCGCCTGGATCGAGACATCCAGCGCGGTGGTCGGCTCGTCGGCGATCACCAGCGCCGGCTCGGCGCAGAGTGCCAGCGCGATCACCACGCGCTGGCGCTGGCCGCCGGAAAATTCGTGCGGATAGGCATCGATGCGCTGCGCCGCCGCCGGAATGCCGACCTCCTCCAGCCACCGCACCGCGCGCTTGCGGGCGTCGGCCTCGGACAGTTTCAGATGCGTGCGGATCGTCTCGATCAGTTGCCGGCCGATGGAATAGAGCGGATTGAGCGTGGTCAGCGGGTCCTGGAAGATCGCGCCGATCCGCCGGCCACGGATGCGACGCAACTGCGACTGCGACAGATCGTCGATGCGGCTGCCTTCCAGCAATATCCTGCCGCCGGCGATCCGGCCCGGCGGTTCCAGCAGGCCGATGATCGCCGCCCCGGTCAGCGACTTGCCCGCCCCGCTCTCGCCCACCACACCCAGCACCTCGCCCGCCTCGATGCTGAACGACACGCCGTCCAGCGCGCGCAGCACGCCGCGCCGGGTCGGGAACTCCACGGTCAGGTTCTGCACGTCCAGCAGCGCCATCAGCGCAGCCTCGGGTTCAGCGCGTCGCGCAGCCAGTCGCCCAGCAGGTTGATCGACAGCACCATCGCCACCAGCGCCAGGCCGGGGAAGATCGTCACCCACCATTCGCCGCTGAACAGGAAATCGTTGCCGATGCGGATGAGAGTGCCGAGCGAGGGCTGCGTCGGCGGCAGGCCGACGCCGAGGAACGACAGCGTCGCCTCGTCCAGGATCGCGAGGCCGAGCGTCAGGGTGAAGATCACCAGCACCGGGCCGATCACGTTGGGCAGGATGTGGCTCAGCATGATGCGGACCGACGACAGCCCGATCACGCGGGCGGCCATGACATAGTCCTTGTTGCGTTCCACCAGCGTGGAGCCGCGCACGGTGCGGGCGAATTGCGGCCAGCGGCTGATGCCGATGGCGAAGATCAGCACATAGACCTCGATCTGCTCGTGCACGTCCCTGGGCACGGCGGCGCGGATCACGCCGTCGACCAGCAGCGCGATCAGGATCGCCGGAAACGTGAGCTGGACGTCGGCGATCCGCATCAGCAAGGCATCGATCGCCTCGCCGGCATACCCGGCGAGCAGCCCAAGCACGGTGCCGACGATCACCGCGAACAGCACGGCGGAAACCCCCACCGTCAGGCTGATTCGCGCGCCGTACATGATGCCCGACAGCATGTCGCGGCCCTGGTTGTCGGTGCCGAGCGGGAAGGTCCACTCCCCGCCATCGAGGAACGCCGGCGGCAGCAGGCTGTCCATCAGGTTGAGGCTGACGAGGTCGAACGGATCGTGCGGCGCGATCAACGGCGCCAGCACCGCGCCGAGCACCAGGAGCAGCGCCATCGCCGCCGAAAACACTGCGACCGGGGAACGACGGAAACTGTAGAATAGATCGCTGTCCAGCGCGCGCGCCAGCCGGCCGGCGGCACGCGCCTCGCTCATCGGCCGGCCTGTGCGCTGGAACGCTCGATGCGCAGACGCGGATCGACCGCGTAATACAGCAGATCGACGACGAGGTTGATGACCACGAACACCACCGCGATCAGCAGCAGATAGGCGGACATCACGGGGATGTCGGCGACGCCCACGGACTGGATGAACAGCAACCCCATCCCGGGCCACTGGAACACCGTCTCGGTCACCAGCGAGAAGGCGACGATCATCCCGAGTTGCAAGCCGACGATGGTGATCACCGGCACCATGGTGTTGCGCAGCGCATGGCCGAATTTGATGGAACGGTCGGTCAGCCCACGGGCGCGGGCGAACTTGATATAGTCGGTCCGCAGCACCTCCAGCATCTCCGCCCGCACCAGCCGCATGATCAGCGTCATCTGGAACAGCCCGAGCGTGATTGCCGGCAGGATCAGCGCCTTGATCCCCGACAGCGTCAGGAATCCCGTGGTCCACCACGCGCCGATATGCACCACCTCGCCCCGGCCGAAGCTCGGCAGCCAGCCGAGCCCGACGGAGAAGCACAGGATCAGCAGGATGCCGGTCAGGAAGGTGGGCAGCGAGATGCCGGCCAGACTGAACACCATGAAGCCGCGCGCCAGCCAGGAACGGCGATAGACGGCGGTATAGACGCCCATCGGCAGCCCGACCGCGAGCGACAGCACGGTGGCGGTCACCGACAGTTCCAGCGTCGCCGGCAGGCGCTCGGCGATCAGTCCGGACACCGGGCGGGCGAGGCGATAGCTGATGCCGAATTCCCCCTGCACCGCCCGCCACATGAACTTGGCGTACTGGACGAAGAACGGCTGATCCAGGCCGAGATCGTGGATCAGCGCCTGGCGCTGCACCTCGGTGTAGTCCTGGCCCAGCATGATCTGGACCGGATCGCCGACGAAGGCGAACATCGCGTAGGCGATGAAGCCGACGACCAGCAGAACGGGGATCGCCTGAAGCAGACGGGACAAGATGAAGGCCGGCATGCTCTCAGTGTCCCCAGCGCCAGGCACGATCCGCCAGTATGCGCCGGTGCCTCATTCGTCCACCGCCGGGGGCGGCGGCCCCAGCACCACCCACTCATTGACCAGGGTGTAACCGACGCCGAGTAGCACGGGGCCGAGAAAGATGCCCAGCAGGCCAAAGGCCAGGGCGCCGCCCAGCACGCCGAGCACCGTCAGCAGGAACGGCAGTTGCGCGCCGCGCGAGATGAACCAGGGGCGGATGACGCTATCGGCGCCGGACACCGCGACCACGCCGTAGATCGCCAGGAAAACACCCCAGGCGATATGGTCCTGGCTCATCAGCCAGAGCGCGGCCGGAATCCAGACCACCGGCGCGCCGATCGGCAGAATCGCCAGGACCCCCGCCAGCGTCCCCAGCAGCACCGGTCGCGGCACGCCCGATATCCAGAGACCGCAGGCCGTCAGCATGCCCTGCACGACGGCGGTGCCCAGGATGCCGTAGACCGTGCCGCGCACCGTCGCCCCGGTAACCTTGATCAGCCGGTCGGCCTGCTCGCCCGCGATCCGCTCCAGGATCGCGCGCAGTCTTGCGGCGATCGGCTCGCCATAGACATAGAAGAAGAAGGCGATGAACAGCGCCAGCACGAACAGCAGCACGCCGTTGGCGATGCCGAGCAGCAG
>PKWQ01000365.1:0-128 GCA_003133265.1 Acetobacteraceae bacterium | reverse complement strand
CCGACCAGCGGCAGCGTGTCGACCCAGGCCGGCGCGCCCGGCAGGCCGGTGCGCAGCGCCTCTTCCAGATGCGCGCGCCATTGATTGACCTCGCCGGCCCCGCCGGGTGCCGCCAGCGCCAGCGGCAG
>PKWQ01000353.1 GCA_003133265.1 Acetobacteraceae bacterium | reverse complement strand
GTTCCGCGAGGATCTGTATTACCGGCTTGCCGTGGTGCCGTTGCGCGTGCCGGGCCTGAAGGAACGGCGGGAGGACGTGCCGGATCTGGCGCAGCATTTCATCGCCCGTTCCGCCGAGAGTTCCGGCATGCCGTCGCGGGAATTGTCGGCCGACGCGCTGTCCGCCTTGCAGGCCTATGACTGGCCGGGAAATGTGCGCCAGTTGCGCAATCTGATGGACTGGCTGCTGATCATGGCGCCCGGCGGGATGGCGGACCCGATCCGCGCCGACATGCTGCCGCCCGAGATCGGTTCCTCCGCCCCCGCCTTGCTGACCATCGACCCGACCGCCGACATCATGGGCCTGCCGCTGCGCGAGGCGCGCGATCTGTTCGAGACGCAATATCTCCAGGCCCAGCTATTGCGCTTCGGCGGCAATATCAGCCGCACCGCGCAGTTCGTCGGCATGGAGCGCAGCGCGCTGCACCGCAAGCTGAAGCAGCTCGGGGTGAATTCCGACGAGCGGGTGAGTTAGCCGGGCGCGCCCCTCAAAACAGCCGCTCCGAGGCGATCCGCGCGCCCTCCGCCATCGCGGCGAATTTCGCCCAGACGACGTCCTCGGACAGCTTGCCGCGTCCGGCGGAGGTGTCGAAGCCGCAATCGCTGCCGGCGATCACCCGCGTGGGGTCGCCCACGGCGCGGGCCACGCGCTCGATCCGCTCGGCCACCACCTCTGGATGTTCGACGAAATTGGTCAGGGGGTCGATCACGCCGGCGACGATGATCTGGTCGGGGTCGAGCGGCAGTTTTTCCAGCACATGATACTCATGCGCATGGCGCGGGTTGGCGAAGGGGAAGACGAAGCCGCCGACCTTTGCCTGGCGCAGTACCGGCAAAATGTCCTCCAGCGGCACGTCGCGATCGTGCGGTGCCTCGTAATTGCCCCAGCAGACATGCAGCCGTACACGGTCGCGCGGGATGGTTTCCAGCGCCGTGTTGATGGTGCCGACCACCCGTTCGACGAAGCCCAGGAAGTCCGACAGCGGCCGGTCCTGGTAGCTGACGTGGCGTTCCAGCGCCAGATCGGGGGCGTCGATCTGCAACAGATAGCCGTGCCGGACGATGGTTTCGTATTCCACCCGCAGCGCCTTGCCCAGCGCGTCCAGATAGGCCTGCTCGCTGTCGTAGAACGCGTTCAGCATCGCCGCGGCGATGATGCCGGGGGAGGGGGCGGTGAAGAACGGCTCGGCGAAGCCGCCGCCGACGGCATCGAGCGCCTCGCGGAAATCGGCGCATTCGGCCTCGACGAAGGCGCGGTCGAGATATTTCACCTCGCCGGTCGCCTTCGGCATCGAACCGACGTTGCTGACCGAAACCTTGGCGGCGGCCTGCGCTTCCATTTCGGCACGAAAGCCTGGATAGCGGGTGATGTCGGCGAAGATGCGCCGGTTCCACGACCCGCCGAAGCCGCTCATGCGGTGGCGGACATACAGGAAGAACGCCTCGCGCTGCTGCTCGCCGTTGTTGCCGATGTCGATGCCGGCGGCGATCTGCTGCGGTACCACCCAGTTCAACGCCGCCTTGCCCTCCGCCGCCAGCACCGCGGGATCGACCGGCTTGCCGCTGGCGCGCTCGGCATAGAGTTCGGTCAGATGCTTCGGCCGCGGCAGGCTGCCGCAATGGGTGGTGAGAATCCGCTCCCGGCTGTGCAGCATGGCATCCCCCGTTTTTTCTGTGGTCGGATGGTTTCGCGGGGATCGGCTTGTGTCAATGTCGGGCGCGACTGGCTATCGTGGCCGCGTCACGATCGCCGGGAGATACCGCATGAGCCGCATCGCCTATGTCAATGGACGCTACCTGCCGCAGCGCGAGGCGAGCGTGAACATCGAGGATCGCGGCTACCAGTTCGGCGATGGCGTCTACGAGGTGGTGCAGCTGTACAACGGCCGCTTCATCGACGAGGACCGGCATCTGGGCCGGCTGGAGCGCAGCCTGCGCGAAATCCGACTGCCGCAGCCGATGGGCCGCGCGGCGCTGCGCCATGTGCTGGCTGAGGTGGCGCGGCGCAACCGCATCACCGAGGGGCTGCTGTATATGCAGATCACCCGTGGCGTGGCGCGGCGCGACCATGCGTTTCCGGCCAAGCCGGTTCCGCCCGCCATCGTCGTTACCGTCCGCCGCACCCCGCCCTATCCGACCGATATTACCAAATGGACCGCGACCGCCATCACCCAGCCGGACCAGCGCTGGGCGCGTTGCGACATCAAGTCCGTCGGCCTGCTGCCCAACGTGCTGGCGCGTCAGGCGGCGCGCGAGCAGGGCGCCATCGAGGCGATCCTGATCGACGCCAACGGCATGGTGACGGAGGGGGCGGCGACCAGCTTCTGGATCGTCGACAAGGACGGTGTGCTGCGTACCCGCTTCCTGGATCACGCGATCCTGCCGGGCTGCACCCGCGATGCGCTGATCGCCCTGATGCGCGCGGAAGGCATCGCGTTCTCCGAGACCGCGTTCAGCGAGGCCGAGATGCGCGAGGCGCGGGAGGCGTTCCTGTCCAGCGCCACCAGCTTCGTGAAGCCGATCGTGAAGATCGACGCCAAGCCGGTCGGTACCGGCGAGGTCGGGCCGGTGACCCGTCGCCTGTTCGACCTGTTCGCCCGCCATGTGAAGGGCGGGCCGAGGAACGCGACGTGACGCCGCGTTACCCCGCCAACGCCTGCTCGAAGAACCCGTTGTAGCCGTACAGCCCCACCGCGCCGCCGGTGTGGATGAACACCACGGTCTCCTGCTTGCCGATCTCGCCCTTGCGGATCAGGTCGATCAGTCCGGCCATGCCCTTGCCGGAATAGACGGGGTCGAGCAGCACGCCTTCCAGGCGGGCCAGCATCGTCACCGCCTCGGCCATGCCGGGGGTCGGGATGCCGTAGCCGGCGCCGACATAGTCGCAATTGGCCTCCACGGCGGATCGCGCGATGCCGCCTTTCACGCCGCAATAGTCGGCGGTGGCTTCCGCCAGCTTATGCACGTTGGCTTCCTGGCGGTCCTTCGGCGCGCGCACGCCGATGCCCAGCACGCGGACGCCGGAATTGACCCCCTCCAGCCCGACCACCAGCCCTGCCTGGGTTCCGGAGCTGCCGGTGGCGTGCACCACGCGGTCGATCTTCAGCCCCATTTCATCGGCTTGCTGCATCAACTCCTGCGCGCAACCGACATAGCCCAGCGCGCCGACGCGGTTCGAACCGCCGCCGGGGATCATGTAGGGCGTCTGCCCGGCCGCGCGCAGTTCGTCGGTCTTGGCCTCGAGCGCCGCCTGCATGTCGGTGCCGCCCGGGCGGTATTCCAACGCCGCACCCATCAGCCGGTCGAGCAGCACGTTGCCGCTGTTGAGATAGTCGCGGTCGTTGGTGTCGATCCGGTGCTCCAGCAGCGCGGTGAACTTCATGCCGAGCCTTGCCGCCACCGCCGCGGTCTGGCGCACATGGTTCGACTGCACCGCGCCCTGGGTGATCAGATGGTCCGCGCCCAGCGCCAGCGCCTCCCCGGCCAGGAACTCCAGCTTGCGGACCTTGTTGCCGCCGGTCGCGACCACCGTACAGTCGTCGCGCTTGATCCAGATCTGCGGTCCGCCCAGATGTTTGGTCAGGTTCGGCAGCGGCTCCAGCGGGGTGGGCGCGGGAAACAGCCGGAGGCGGGGGAAGCGGGCGAGATGCATGAAACTCTCCTGTGCGCGAGGCGGTGTAATGTTCCCCATCGCGGCGTGTCCGACAATGCAGAGATATTAGGGCGGAGCCGATGAAAGCCCGGCCCCGCCTCCCTAGATCGAATGGTAACAGGGAGAGAGAGCAATGCACATCGTCAGACGCCGTGGCTGGGAGATCCCTGAGCATATGGTGACCCCGGAGGCCGTGATGACGAACCGGCGCGGTCTGCTGGGGGGTTCGCTGGCGCTGGCGTTCGCCGGGACCGCTTATGCCGAGGAGGCCGGCCCGCCGCGCAACCCGGCATTCGAGGCCGGCCGCGCGCTGACCGCCGAGAAGGACGCGACCACCTACAACAACTTCTACGAATTCAGCGACGACAAGGATCTCTGGCGCGAGGCGCAGGCGCTCAAGCTGCGGCCCTGGAGCATCCGCCTGGACGGGATGGTCAAGCAGCCGCGCAGCATCGACATCGACGACCTGCTGAAGCAGGTCGCGCCGGAGGAGCGCATCTACCGCCATCGCTGCGTCGAGGCCTGGGCGATGACCGTGCCCTGGACCGGCTTTCCGCTGAGCAAGCTGCTCGCCATCGCCGAGCCGCTCGCATCGGCGAAATTCGTCGTGTTCGAGACGCAGGTCGACAAGAAGACGATGCCGGGGCTGAGCGCGCCCTGGTATCCCTGGCCCTATGTCGAGGCGCTGACGATGGCCGAGGCGGCGAACGATCTGGCGTTCATTTCAACCGGCTTGTACGGCAAGCCGCTGCCGCCGCAGAACGGGGCGCCGCTCCGCCTGACGGTGCCGTGGAAATACGGTTTCAAGTCGGCGAAGTCGCTGGTCAAGATCAGTTTCACGGAAACCCGGCCAAAGACCTTCTGGGAGGCGATTCAGCCGGCCGAATATGGCTTCTGGGCGAACGTGAACCCCGCCGTGTCGCATCCGCGCTGGAGCCAGGCGAGCGAGCGGCTGCTCGGCAGCAATGAACGCGTGCCAACGCAGATATATAACGGCTATGGTGCGTTCGTGGCTGGCCTGTACGACAACCTGAAGTCGGAAAAGTTGTTCATGTGATCGCGCATCGTATCCTGTCGATCCTGGCGGCGATTCTCCTGGTGGGGGCGTTCGCGCTCGCCAGCGCCGAGACGTTCGACCTCGCGCTGGGGGATATGCTGAGCAGGATCGATCCGATGCTACCGACCAGGCTGCGCGCGGCACTGCCGGCCTGGATGGCGGACGGATTGCTGCTGCCGCTGTTGCTGCGTCCCGCCTGGATGCTGCCGGCGGCGCTGGGTCTGGTTTCAGCCGGGGCGGCGCTGACGCTCACGCGCCCGCCAGCCGACCGGCGCGGCTCCGAACGCGGGCGGCGCTAGGACCTCGCTGGCCGGCGCCTCCCGCTACAGCCGCCGGATCGGGTCGCGTCCGTCCCAGTTCTGCCCGGCGTCGCGCACCATGTCGAAGAACTGCTTGCGCGTCGGGTTCAGGTGCGACATTTCGATGATCGTGCCGGTATGGCCTTCTTGCTTGAAATAGACGAAGCGGCCGCGCCCGCCGATGCCTTCGTGGCCCACGGTGTAGCCGTTCGCCAGCGCCCGCTCGTACAGCTCGTCGTAGTTCTCCGGCCAGCTCGACCAGTGCTGCAACCCCTCGCGGCCGGACTGGATGAAATCGCGCCACATGCTGGGCGTGTCGCATTTCTGCTGGATCAGCTCCACCTGCACCTCGCCGGAGTTGGCGAAGGCGGCGGACATATGGACGTCGTTGTATTCCTTGCCATCGTAGACGAATTTGGTGAACGTATTCTTCTCGAAGTAGTACCAAGGTCCTATGCCGCAGACGGTCGACCAGTGGTGCATCGCCTTCTCGATGTCGCGCACCACGTATCCCATCTGCCGCAGCGGTCCGAACAGTCGGCTCATGTTGTCTTCCCAGGGGTGTTATCGAGAACCCTTCAGCATATCCGTCACTATGTGCTCCAGATGCCGGATCGTGTTGCACACGGTCAGCACATGACAATACGGGGCGTAGCGCGGCATGTCGGAATCGCCGGTGCCCCAGGACGAGCGGTATTCCGGGTTCAGCCAGATCAGCCGCTTGGCGCGTTCCGATAGGCGTTGGATGATGTCGGTGCGTGGATCGGTGTGGTTGCCGCGCCCGTCGCCCAGGATGATCACCGTGGTCTTGCTGTCGACGGCGGCGAAATAGCCTTCCTCGAAATCCAGGAAGGAATTGCCGTAGTTGGAAGAGCCGAAGCCGACGGTGCTCATGATCTTCAGGATCGCCTGATCGATGTCCTGTTTTTCCAGGATGTCGCTGACCTCGATCAGGTTGCCGGCGAAGGCGAAGCTGCGGATGTTGGAAAGCGCCTCGTTCAGCGTGTACAGGAACAGCAGCAGGAACTGCGCCATCGCCGCGACCGAGCCGGAGACGTCGCACAGCACCATCACCTTCGGCTTGTCGATCTTCTTCTGTTTCCAGACGGTGATGAACGGGATCGCCTCCCAGGCCATGTTGCGCCGGATGGTCTTGCGGGTGTCGAGTTGGCCGCGATTCTTCTTCTTGCGGTTACGGCCGTATTTCTCCGCCAGCTTCTTGGCGATGGCGCGCACGATCACCCGCATCCGGTCCTGGTCGCGCCGCTCCATGTTGGTCAGCTTGGCGGATTTTAGGAATTCCTCGCGGAACTTCTCGTTCTCGCCCTTGGCGAACATCGCCAGATGCCGCTCGACGAAGTCGCGCACCTGATCGCGCAGCCGCTCGCGCCCACCTTCCAGCCGGTCGGCGCGATCGTTCGCGGCATCGCTGTCTTCCTTGCGCAGTGCCTCGATCTCGCGCTCCACCGGGCGAATGCCCATCTTTTCCATGATCCGGCGGGTATACAGGTTGGTCTGGGTGAAGAAGCTGATCTTGGTCAGCCCGATCGCTTCCGCCGCCTGTTCCATCGCCTGCGCCATCGCCACGCGGTCGTCGGCCAGCAGCATCGCGGCCAGCTTGGGTCCGCCGCCCCCCATCCCGGGCATGCCCTCGCCGCCGGCTTCGCCATCCTCATGGTCCTGCGGCTGGCTGCGGAAGCCCGGTTCGTTCGACTTGGCGAAATCGTTGCGCTGGAAATAAAGGTCGAAGCAATCGTCGAAGATCTGCTTCTCCTCCACGGACTTCGCCACCACCAGCGACAGCGTGTCCTTCAGCGTGGTGCGGTCGTCAAAGCCGATCACATCCACCGCGCGCATCGCGTCGATGCTCTCGGCCGAGGAAATGCGTACGCCCGCGCCGCGCGCCACGGTCAGGAACCGCCGCAGCGGCTCGCTGATCGTCGGCCCGGTATGGGCCGGAGCGACGCCGGTATGGATGGCGCTAGTCGACAAACCCTGCTTCCTTGCGCGCCTTGTGGGTCATGCTGTCGATCTGCTTGCCGGCCGCTTCGATGTCGCTCTCGAATTTCAGCAGCACGTTCAGCGTGTCGCGCACCATGTCGGCTTGCAGCATGTTCGCGTGCAGCAGCACCAGCACCCGCGCCCAGTCGATCGTCTCCGACACCGATGGCAGCTTCTTCAGCTCCAGGGTGCGCAACTGCTGCACGAAACTGACCAGCTGCTTGCGCAGCCTCTCGTCGATTCCCGGCACGCGGGTATCGATGATCCGCGCTTCCAGTTTCGCGTCGGGGAAGCCGATATGCAGATGCAGGCAGCGCCGCTTCAGCGCGTCGCCCAGATCGCGCATGGAGTTCGACGTCAGGAACACGATCGGCGGGGTCACCGCCTCCACCACGCCGATTTCCGGGATCGTCACCTGGTAGTCCGACAGGATTTCCAGCAGGAATGCTTCGAACTCCTGGTCGGACTTGTCGATCTCGTCGATCAGCAGCACCGCGCCGTTTTCCTGCTGCAACGCGCGCAGCAGCGGGCGCGGCTCCAGGAAGTGGTGCGAGAAGAACACGTCGGAGAAGCCGTGGAGCTTCTCCAGCGCCTGCTCGATCGTCTCGGTCAGGCCGAACAGCTGGCCCAGCTTGTCCTTCAGGATTTGGGTGTAGAGGAGCTGCTTGCCGTATTTCCACTCATACAGCGCCTTGGACTCGTCCAGCCCCTCATAGCACTGCATCCGGATCAGCGGCATATCCAGGTAGGACGCCACCGATTTGGCCAGCTCGGTCTTGCCGACGCCGGCTGGGCCTTCCACCAGAATGGGCTTGTGCAAATGATGCGACAGATACACCGCGGTGCAGATCTGCCGGTTGGCGATATAGCCGACCGAGCCGAGGCCGTTTTCCACGGCATCGATCGATCCCAGTAATTGGTCGACGTTTCCGGTCATTCGCTGATTTCTTGCTTCAAGAGAGCCATCCCAAGTCTGCTCTGTTTCACCGATCTCGCGCCTCGGGCGATCCCCAGAAGGGTCGAGACATCCCCGAACAGTGCGTCGATAGCATCCTGGGGGTCAGGTGCAAAATCCGCGCGGTAGCTATGCATACGCCCGAGTAGGTCGGCAGAGAGCAATCTGATGCCGGTCAGCGTCGCCGGCGGCGCCCCCGGCTGCCATGCGCCCGCGTCCAGCCCGGCCACCACCGCGGCGGCGGCGTCCCGCGCCACTTCGGCGCAC
>PKWQ01000121.1 GCA_003133265.1 Acetobacteraceae bacterium | reverse complement strand
ATCGACGACGCCGACGTGCTGCGCGCCTACGAATCCGATGGCCTGACCGCCTATCGCCAGCCGCCCATGCTGGTGGCCCTGCCGCGGACCACCGAGCAGGTCTCGCGCATCCTGAAATGGTGCCACGCCCAGGGCGTGAAGGTGGTGCCCCGCGGATCGGGCACCTCCCTGTCCGGCGGCGCCCTGCCCCTGGCCGACGCGGTGCTGCTGGGCATGGCCCGCTTCAACCGCGTGCTGCACATCGACTACGCCGACCGGCTGGCCGTGGTGCAGCCGGGCGTGACCAACCTGGCGGTGACGCGGGCGGTGGAGGCAGAGGGCTTCTACTACGCCCCCGATCCCTCCAGCCAGATCGCCTGTTCCATCGGCGGCAACGTGGCGGAGAATTCCGGCGGGGTGCATTGCCTGAAGTACGGCCTGACCACCAACAACGTGCTGGGCGTCGAGCTCGTGCTGATGGACGGCGAGGTCGTGCGCCTGGGCGGGCGGGCGCTCGATCCGGCGGGGCTCGACCTGCTCGGCCTGGTGGTCGGCTCCGAGGGCCTGCTGGGCGTGGTCACCGAGGTCACCGTGCGCATCCTACCGAAACCGGAGACGGCGCGGGCGGTGCTGATCGGCTTTGCCAGCGTCGAGAGCGCGGGCCAGTGCGTGGCCGATGTGATCGCCGCCGGCATCATCCCGGCCGGCCTGGAAATGATGGACCGCGAGGCCACCGCCGCCGTCGAGGACTTTGTCCATGCCGGCTACGACCTTTCCGCCGCCGCCATCCTGCTCGCCGAGTCCGACGGCACGCCGGAAGAGGTGGCCGAGGAAATCACGGCGATGACTGCCTTGCTGCAGGCTTCGGGCGCCACGGAGATCCGCGTCTCCGTCAATGAAGCCGAGCGGCTCAAGTTCTGGGCCGGGAGGAAGGCGGCCTTCCCGGCAGTGGGTCGCATCACGCCGGATTATCTGTGCATGGACGGCACCATCCCGAGGCGCCGCGTCGCCGAGATGCTCACGCGCATCAACGAGTTTTCAAAAACCTACGGCCTGCGCTGCGCCAATGTGTTTCATGCCGGCGACGGCAATCTTCATCCCCTGATCATGTTCGACGCCAATGTGCCCGGCGATACCGAGCGCGCCACCGAGTTCGGCGCCCGCATCCTCGAACTTTCCGTCGAGATGGGCGGCACCATCAGCGGCGAACATGGCGTCGGCATCGAGAAGGTGAATCAGATGTGCGTGCAGTTTTCCGTGCAGGAACTCACCTTGTTCCATGCCGTCAAGGCGGCCTTCGATGCCCTCACCCTGCTCAACCCCGGCAAGGCGGTGCCCACGCCGCGCCGCTGTTCCGAGTACCGTCTGACCGGCACGCCGGGAACGCACTCATGAACGATGTCGTCAGTGGATTCGCGGAACGGGTGCGCCATGCCGCGGGCGCGAAAACACCGCTTCGTCTTACGGGCGGCGGCAGCAAGGATTTCTATGGCGGGCAGCTCAAAGGCGAGATCCTGGATACCCGGGCTTATGCCGGCATCGTCAGTTACGATCCGACAGAGCTTGTCGTCACCGCCTGCTGCGGCACGCCCTTGGCCGAACTGGAGGCCGTGCTCGCCGAACAAGGGCAGATGCTGGCCGTCGAGCCGCCGCACTTCGGCGCGGGCGCGACGATCGGGGGCGCCATCGCCACCGGCTTGTCGGGACCGCGCCGCGCAGCCGCAGGTTCGGCGCGCGACTTCGTCCTCGGCGTCAAGCTCATGGATGGCCGGGGGGATGTGCTGAATTTCGGCGGCCAGGTGATGAAAAACGTCGCCGGCTACGATGTCTCGCGCCTGCTTGCCGGCTCGCTCGGCACGCTCGGCCTGATACTCGAGGTGTCGCTGAAAGTGTTGCCCAAGCCGTTCTTCGAGACTTCGCTGCGCTTTGCGCTGAACCAGGCCGATGCGCTGGCCCAGCTCAACGCCTGGGGCGGCCAGCCACTGCCGATTTCGGCCAGCGCCTGGCATGACGGCACGCTGACGCTGCGCTTGTCCGGCGCCGACGCGGCGGTGAAGGCGGCCAGACGCCGGCTGGGCGGCGAAGAAATGCCAGAGGCAACGCCGTTCTGGACGGCGCTGCGCGAACAGCGCGACGACTTTTTTGCGGCCGCGGGCGAAGCCGGCCTGTGGCGCTTGTCGCTGCCGTCGGTCGCCGCACCGCTGGCGCTGCCGGGACGGCAATTGATCGAATGGGGCGGCGCGCAACGCTGGCTGCACAGCAGCGCGGATGCTGCCGCCATCCGCGCTGCCGCTATCCAACTCGGCGGCCATGCGACGCTATTCAGAGGCGGCGACAAGAGCGCGGGCGTGTTCCAGCCGCTGACGCCGACGCTGGCAAAGATACACCTGCGCCTGAAAAACGCATTCGATCCGGCCGGCATCTTCAATCCGGGCCGCATGTACGAAGAATTCTGATTATCCCAGGACTATGCAAACCAATCTCGCCGATTTCATCAAGAACACCCGCGAAGGCCAGGAAGCCGATGCCATCCTGCGCAGTTGCGTGCATTGCGGCTTCTGCACCGCGACTTGCCCGACCTATCAATTGCTGGGCGACGAGCTGGACGGCCCGCGCGGGCGCATCTACCTGANNGATCAAGCAGGTGCTCGAAGGCAAAGCGGCGACCGTCAAAACGCAGATGCATCTGGACCGCTGCCTGACTTGCCGCAATTGCGAAACGACCTGCCCATCCGGCGTCCAATATGGGCGCTTGGTCGATATCGGCCGCAAGGTGGTCGAGGACCAAGTGCCGCGCCCGTTGCCGCAACGACTGCTGCGCGGCGCTTTGAGGGAATTCCTGCCGCGCAAGTGGCTGTTCGCGCCAGCCATGAAGACCGGCCAGTTGCTGCGTCCGCTGTTGCCGAAGGCGCTACAAGACAAAGTGCCTGCCGGACAGCGGGCCGGCGCCTGGCCGCGCACCCGGCATGCGCGCAAAATGCTGCTGCTGGACGGCTGCGTGCAACCGGCGATGGCGCCGAATATCAACGCCGCCACCGCGCGCGTGCTCGACGCGCTCGNNCCATCACCTGAACGACCCTGAGGGAGCGCTGGACGACATGCGCCGCAATATCGATGCCTGGTGGCCATATGTGGACGGCGCCGAGGGCGAAAAAATCGAAGCCATCGTGATGACCGCTTCCGGCTGCGGCGCGACGGTAAAGGAATACGGCCATCTGCTGGCGCACGATAGCGCCTATGCGGCGAAGGCCGCGCAGCTGTCGTTGCTGACGCGCGATCTATCCGAAATCCTGCCGCAATTCGAAGCGCAATTGCAGCAGAGGCTGGCGGGAAAAATCAACAAGCGGATCGCCTACCATCCGCCCTGCTCGTTGCAGCATGGGCAGCAGATACGCGGCAAGGTCGAGCACCTATTGCGTTTGGCCGGGGTCGATGTGCAACTGTGTGCCGACAGCCATGTGTGCTGCGGCTCGGCGGGCACCTATTCGGTGCTGCAGCCGGAGCTGGCCTATCAGCTGCGCGACAACAAGCTGGCCAATTTGCAGGCGACGCAAGCGGAGATGATCGTGTCGGCCAATATCGGTTGCCTGACGCATTTGCAGTCGGGAACGCAGACGCCGGTCAGGCACTGGATTGAGCTGATCGATAACGCGATGGCGCTGCCGGAAAGAGCTTAGAAGCGCTTAGCCCGGATTTATTCCACTTCTTGAGAAAAGGAACCTTCCAATGTCCGTGATCACCAATATCGAAGACCTGCGCGTGTTGGCGCAAAAGCGCGTGCCGCGCATGTTCTACGACTACGCCGATTCCGGCTCGTGGACCGAATCGACCTATCGCGCCAATAACGACGATTTTGCCGGTATGAAATTTCGCCAGCGGGTCGCCGTGAATATGGAAAACCGGACGCTCGAGACGACCATGCTGGGACAGGCGGTTTCGATGCCGGTGGCACTTGCGCCTACCGGGCTGACCGGCATGCAGCATGCCGACGGCGAAATTCTGGCGGCCAAGGCCGCCGAGAAATTCGGCGTCCCGTTCACGCTGTCGACCATGAGCATCTGTTCGATTGAAGACGTGGCGGCCCGCACCAGCAAGCCGTTCTGGTTTCAAGTGTATGTGATGAAAGACCGCGATTTCATCAATCGCCTGATTGACCGGGCCAAAGCGGCAAATTGTTCGGCACTGGTGCTCACGCTCGATTTACAGATTCTCGGGCAGCGCCACAAGGATCTGAAGAACGGGCTGTCGGCGCCGCCCAAGCTGACGCTGGCCAATATAGTGAACATGATGTGCAAGCCGCGCTGGTGCATGGGCATGCTGAACACGCCGCGCCGCAGCTTCGGCAACATCGTCGGCCATGCGAGCAACGTATCGGACATGTCGTCGCTGTCGTCGTGGACCGTGCAGCAATTCGATCTGGCGCTTTCATGGAACGACGTCGAATGGATCAAACGGCGCTGGGGCGGCAAGCTGATCATCAAGGGCATCATGGATGCGGAAGACGCGCGCCTGGTCGTGCAGAGCGGGGCCGATGCGCTGATCGTTTCCAACCATGGCGGCCGCCAGCTCGATGGCGCACCTTCAAGCATCCGTGCGCTGCCGGCCATCGTCGATGCGGTCGGCGACCAGATCGAGGTTCATATGGACGGCGGGATCCGATCGGGCCAGGACGTGATCAAGGCTATCGCGCTAGGCGCCAAGGGCGTGTATATCGGCCGTCCCTTCCTGTATGGCTTAGGCGCGATGGGCGAGGCCGGCGTGACCAAATGTCTGGACATCATCCGCAATGAGCTGGACCTGACGATGGCATTCTGCGGCCTCACCGATATCAAGAAGGTGGACCAGCGCATTTTAATACCGGGAACGTATTGACCGGATGACAAGCGGTTTTGATGGCATACTGGACGCCCGCCAATTCCGCGTCCGTTGCCGATTGAAAGCTGCATGAAACAGATTATCCTGGCCGCCCTGCTGGCTTGCGTATCCGCCTGCGCCTGCGCCAGCGCTGCGGCGCCTGCTCCGCCGCCGGAGCAGACGGCGTTGCCGCCGCCGTCTTCATCCGCGCAGAAACTGTATTCGCTGGCCCGCAACGATTTGCTGCAAGTCCGCGTGCTGCTGAAAAACGGCCATGCGCAAGCTTCGGTCGGTTCCGGTTTCCTGATCGGCGCCAGCAATCTGTTTCAGCAACACTGGAAGCTGCTGTTGCTTATACCGGTGATCGTGCCGCTGGCCTTTTATCTCTCCGGCAAACATCCCAGGATCAGATACCTGCGCGATCTTGCCTTCATAAAGACACCTATCCTGAAACTCATCATGTATAACAAACTGGTGGCCGTATTTGCGGAACTATTCAGGATACTGATCGTGGCCGGCATGACCATCGACCGGGTCTTCGACCTGACCATTCCAGCCTTGGGAAATGAATACTTCCGCGTCAAGCTCCTCAAGGCCAAGGAAAATATCCTTAACGGCAGAATGATCTCAGAGTCACTGAAGGAACAGGATATACTCCCCCTTCTGGTCATACGCATGATCAACATCGGGGAAGCCAGTGGCACGCTCGACAACCAACTGGAATTTTTGGCAAAACATTATACGAAAAAGCTGGACGATGCCACCGACAGCATGGGCAAACTCATCGAGCCGCTGGTCATGGTAGTGGTCGGCGGGCTGTTCGCCGTCATCATTTTGGGGCTCATGCTCCCGATATACGATCTTGTCTCCAAAATAAAATAGGAAAATTCTACTTTGTCACATTGAGATAAACTGCTGCATTCTCACCCCATCCCCCTCCTAACCTCCCCCTTGAAGGGGGAGGAATGTAGTCAAAATCCCCTCCCTTTCAGGGGGAGGGTTAGGG
>PKWQ01000192.1 GCA_003133265.1 Acetobacteraceae bacterium | reverse complement strand
AGGTCCTCGGCCATCTTCTTGGTGAGCGTGGTCACGAGCACGCGCTCGTCCTTCTCCGCGTGGACGCGCACCTCGTGGACGATGTCGTCGATCTGTCCCTTGGTCGGGCGCACCATGATCGCGGGGTCGACGAGCCCGGTGGGCCGGATGATCTGCTCGACCACCTTGTCGCCCGAGACACGCAGTTCGTAGTCGCCCGGCGTCGCCGACACGTACACGAACTGCTTCACGAGCTGCTCGAACTCGTCGAACCGCAGTGGACGGTTGTCGAGCGCGCTCGGCAGCCGGAACCCGTGCTCGACCAGCGTCAGCTTACGGCTGCGGTCGCCCTCGTACATGCCGCGGATCTGCGGCACCGTGACGTGGCTCTCGTCGATGATGCAGAGGAAGTCCTTCGGGAAGTAGTCGATCAGGCAGTGCGGCGGCTCGCCCGGCTTGCGCCCGTCGAGGTGGCGCGAGTAGTTCTCGATGCCGGAGCAGTAGCCGAGCGTCTCGATCATCTCGAGGTCGTAGGTGGCGCGCATCTCGAGGCGCTGCGCCTCCAGCAGCTTCCCCTCGCTGCGGAAGTACGCGAGGCGCTCCTGCAGCTCGGCGCGGATGCCGTTCACGGCGTCGGCCAGGCGCGCCGGGACCGTGACGTAGTGCGTCGCCGGCCAGATCGGCACGTTGTCCAGGTTGGCCGTGACCTCGCCGGTGACCGCCTCGACCTCGGCGATCGACTCGACGGTGTCGCCGTAGAACTCCACGCGCAGCGGGTGGTCGGCGTAGGGCGGGAAGATGTCCATCACGTCGCCGCGCACGCGGAAGGTCCCGCGCTGCAGGTCGAAGTCGTTGCGGTCGTACTGGATCTCGACCAGCGTGCGGATCAGCTCGTCGCGGTCCAGGTCCTCGCCCGCCGTGATGAACGCGGCCTGACCGGCGTAGTCCTCGGGGCTGCCGATGCCGTAGATGCAGCTGACGGAGGCGACGACCACGACGTCGCGGCGCGACAGCAGCGCGGCGGTCGCCGCGTGGCGCAGCTTCTCGACCTCCGCGTTGATCGACGAGTCCTTCTCGATGAAGGTGTCGGTCGACGGGACGTAGGCCTCGGGCTGGTAGTAGTCGTAATAGCTCACGAAATACTCCACCGCGTTCTTCGGAAAGAACTCGCGAAACTCGCTGTACAACTGCGCCGCCAGCGTCTTGTTGGGCGCAAACACAATCGCCGGACGCCCCATGCGCGCAATCACATTGGCCATGGTGAAGGTCTTGCCCGAACCCGTCACGCCCAGCAGGGTCTGGAACACCTCGCCGTCGTTCAAGCCTTCCACCAGTTGCGCAATCGCTTCGGGCTGGTCGCCTGCCGGTGGGTAGGGCATGTACAGCTCAAACGGGGAGCCCGGGAAACGCACAAACGTGCCGCTGTCGGGCAACGCGGCAACGTCCGAAGCGGACGGTGCAATCGACAAAGTGTTTGGGGCGGGTACGGGCATGGCAGGACGATTCAAAAAGCGATACGGATTTCGGAAACAGCGACCATGTTATCCGTCCTCAAGCTATAGTGCTGGCAGCCCGTTCACTTGCCCCATCTTCACAGCGGTCAACTGACACAAGGAACAGTGATGTGGCTTGGAGAAACGCTGCCATGACAAGCTTCCCACTCGAAGGCGGCTGCGATTGCCGCACCGTGCGTTACCGCATGTTGACTGCGCCCATGTTTGTGCACTGCTGCCACTGCCGCTGGTGCCAGCGCGAGTCGGGTGCTTCATTTGCACTGAACGCGCTAATTGAGGCCGACCGCGTGGCGCTGTTGAGCGGGGACCCCGAGGTGGTCGATACACCGTCCAACAGCGGCAAGGGGCAGCCAATCGCCCGCTGTCCGAAGTGCCACATTGCGCTGTGGAGCCACTATGCTGGCGCCGGTCCCACGATCACGTTCGTTCGGGTCGGAACCCTGGACCAACCGGACCATCTGCCACCGGATATTCATATCTTTACCGCTTCCAAGCAGCCCTGGTTTCTCCTTCCCCCCGACACCCCCGCCGTGCCTCAGTACTACGACCGCAAGGCCTACTGGCCTGCCGAAAGCCTGGCGCGCCGGGAAGCGCTGATGGCACAGATCGCGATCAAGTCCGCAGAACAACCAGCTCGCTAACGCCGCCATGCGCCAACCCATCACCGCCCACCTACTGCTCGCATTGGCGCTGGCGCTCAGCGCCTGCACCACATCGAAGCCATCGCGATTTTCCGACGCGGCGACAACGCCACTGTCCGACTTCAATGTGGGACAAACCAGCATTCCGCCGCTATTGCTGCAAGCGCGGGAAAACCCCTACGTCGCTCCTGTGGATCAAAGCTGTGCCGCGCTGCTGGTCGACGTGCGCACACTGGACGAGGTACTCGGGCCCGACATCGATGCGCCGCTGCCCACCGAAGACCTCAGCACCACCGAACGCGGCGCGGCCTTGGTGGATGACGGCGCCATGAGCGCCTTCAAGGGGGCGATGGAAGGCATTGTCCCGTACCGGGGCTGGGTCAGAAAAATCAGCGGCGCCGAACGTCACTCCAAGGAAGTGGCCGCCGCCGTGATCGCAGGAAGCGCTCGCAGGGCGTTTCTGAACGGCCTGCGCTTGGCGCACGATTGTTTCTGATACCAGAATCGCACCCGAATGCCCTCCCTTGCGTCGCTGCTGGCTGAAGTGCGTGCCTGTACGCGGTGCTCCGAACACTTGCCGCTGGGCCCGCGCCCGGTGCTGCAAGCGCATCCTGCGGCCCGGATACTGATCGCCGCTCAGGCCCCCGGAAGAAGGGTGCATGAAACGGGTTTGCCTTTCAACGATGCCAGCGGCGACCGCCTGCGGGCCTGGCTCGGTATCTCGCGTGAAGTTTTCTACGACGCGAAGCAGTTGGCCATCGTGCCGATGGGATTTTGCTTTCCCGGAACGGGTCATTCCGGCGACCTGGCGCCACGCCCGGAATGCGCACCCCGGTGGCGTGCGCCGGTACTCTCACACTTGAAGAAGCTCCAACTCACCCTGGTGATCGGTCAGTACGCGCTGGCCTATCACCTACCCGACGAGCGCACATCGCTGAGCGAGACAGTGCGGGCCTGGCGCAAGCACTGGCCCCTGCTCGTGCCATTGCCCCACCCCAGCCCGCGCAACAACGGATGGCTCAGGCGCAATCCGTGGTTCGAGGAAGAACTGCTGCCTGTTCTTCGAACCCGCGTCGCCGAAGTCCTCCAGGGTGAAGGCCCATTCCGTTAGCCCAAGTGCAGGCTGTGGCCAGTAAAATATCGGCTATTCCCACGGCATCTTGCCGTTTAGGTTTTTCCGGCGTTTTTCCTCAAGACCACTCATCACAGGACCCTCACATGTCTCTCTTTTCCGCTGTCGAAATGGCCCCGCGCGACCCGATTCTGGGTTTGAACGAACAATTCAACGCCGACACCAACCCGAACAAAGTGAATTTGGGTGTGGGCGTGTATTTCGACGAGAACGGCAAGCTGCCGCTGTTGGCCTGCGTGCAGACCGCCGAAAAAGCCATGATGGAGTCGCCCAAGCCACGCGGCTACCTGCCCATCGACGGCATCGCCGCCTACGACGCCGGTGTCAAGAGCCTGGTGTTTGGCGCCGACAGCGAGCCGGTGAAATCTGGCCGCGTGGCCACGGTGCAGGCCCTTGGCGGCACCGGCGGTCTCAAGGTGGGCGCCGATTTTCTAAAGAGACTCAACCCCAACGCCAAGGTTTTGATCAGCGACCC